>CAMBYA010000119.1 GCA_945872035.1 Rhizobium sp. Q54 | reverse complement strand
GGCGTCGAACTTGGCGCGGTAGAGCACCCGGTTCGTGTCCACATGGGCTTCGTCGTTCCAGGCGGCGGCAGCGGCCGCGTAGACCGGCAGCGGCGACGGCGCGCCGCCATAGGAGCGCAGCTCGCGGTAGGCGGCGATCAGACGCGGGTCGCCGGCGACGAAGCCGGACCGCAGGCCCGGCACGTTCGAACGTTTCGACAGCGACTGGAAGCTGAGGACGTTGGCATAGGGATCCGCGGGATCGCCCAGGCCGCGCCGCGCCATGTCGCGGCATGCCTCCAGCGCGCCGACAGGCGGCGCGCCGGTGTAGATCTCGCCGTAGCACTCGTCGACCACCAGGGTGATGTCGTGGCGCCGGCACAGGCCGATCAGCGCGTCGAAATAGTCCTGGCTGGCGATGGTTCCCTGTGGATTGGCCGGCGTGCACAGATAGACCAGCGCGGCGCGGGCCAGTTCCTCCTCGTCCAGCGACGCGAAGTCGGGCAGGAACCCGGTCTCGGCGGTGGCCGGCAGGTAGACCGGCTCGGCGCCGGCCGACAGCGCGGCGGCGGCGTAGCACTGGTAGAACGGGTTGGGCATCAGCACCGTCGGCTGCCGGCCGGCCTTGCGCGGCGGCACGGCGACGAAGGCGATCGAGAACAGGCCCTCGCGGGTGCCGGCGACCGGCAGAACATGCAGGTCCGGATCGATGCCGGTCAGGCCGTAGCGCCGCTCCAGCCAGCCCGCCACCGCCTGCTGCCAGGCAGGCGTGCCCTGGATCGGCGGATATTTGGCGTAGTCGGCGCTGTTGGCCTCCAGCACCTCGTTGATGAACGCGGGCATCGGATGGCGCGGTTCGCCGATGGTCAAATCGAGCGGATCGTTGCGCCCGGCCGGCACGCCGTTCAGCAGCGCGCGGAGCTGCGTCCAGGTGTGGGCGGGCAGATTGGCGAAGACAGGGTTGAGCAAGCGGCGCACCGGAACAAAAGCAAAACGCGCCGTACTGTACCGGTCACCGGGAATCCCGACAAGAGTCCCCCGGAAAAATCGCGCGAGGCAGGCGGGAATTGACGCGCGTCAAACTCGACAGGAAGCTGATACTGGTCTAATCTAACCGCTTAGGTTTATGAGAGCACTCATGCCGACGATTTTGCGGGTCGATGGTCTTCGCGTCGTGATCTATCCCAACGATCACATGCCCGAGCATGTCCACGTAATCGGAGCTGCCGGCGAGGTGTTGTTCAACCTGCATTGTCCCAACGGCCCGCCCGTGCTGCGCGAGAACTACGGCTTCAGCCGGGCTGAAGTGACATGGATCGCCGCGGAGCTGTTGCCGCATGTCGGCCGGCTCTGCGAGGAGTGGAGCAGGATACATGGCTGATCGGAACGAGTTTGATGAAGCAACAGCGCGTGGGGCGCGCCGCGCGGCTGATGGTCCCGTTGCGGTGTCGGCCCGCTACGATCGGGGGCGCGGCCGCATCATCGTCGGCTTGAATACGGGGCTGGAGCTGGCGTTCCCGCCTCATATGGCAGAAGGATTGGAGGGCGCTACCCCGTCGGCGCTGGCCCACATTGAGATCACGCCGTCGGGTCTAGGCCTGCATTGGCCCGCGCTTGACGCCGACCTCTACGTACCCGGTCTGCTGGACGGCGTATTCGGCTCCCGGCGCTGGATGGCGGCGCGGTTGGGCGCTGGCGGCGGCCGGGTGCGCAGCGCCGCCAAAGCCGCCGCCTCTCGCGAGAACGGGAAGCGCGGCGGCCGGCCGCGCAAGACGGCGGCCGCCGGCTGAACCCTTACCGTCCGCTGACGTCCTCTTCCGGGGTCGCGCCGATGCTGTGGAGCGACAGGTCGGCGCCGCGATATTCCTGCTCCTGGGTCAGCCGGATGCCCAGCGTGACCCGCAACACGCCGTAGATCGCCAGGCCGCCGGCGAAGGCGAGGCCCGCGCCGATCAGGCTGCCGACCAGCTGGCTCATGAAGGTCACGCCTCCCAGGCCGCCCAGCGACGCCTGGCCGAAGATGCCGCAGGCGATGCCGCCCCACAGGCCGCACAGGCCGTGCAGCGGCCAGACGCCGAGCACATCGTCGATCTTCCACTTGTTCTGGCACCAGGTGAAGGCATAGACGAACAGGCCGCCGGCCACCACGCCCACCGCCAGCGAGCCGACCGGATGCATGACGTTCGAGCCGGCGCAGACCGCGACCAGGCCGGCAAGCGCGCCGTTATGAGTGAACCCCGGATCGTTCCGCCCCGCCACCCACGCGGCGATGATGCCGCCGGCCATGGCCATCAGCGAATTGATGGCGACCAGCCCGTTGATGGCGGCGACGCTCTGGGCGCTCATGACGTTGAAGCCGAACCAGCCGATGCACAGCAGCCACGAGCCCAGCGCCAGGAACGGGATGTTGGAGGGCGGAATGCCGACGACGGCGCCGTCCTTGCGGTAGCGGTTGAGCCGCGCGCCCAGCATCAGCACGGCGCCCAGCGCCAGCCAGCCGCCGAAGGCATGAACCACGATGGAGCCGGCGAAGTCGTTGAACTTCGCGCCGAACTGCGCGGCCATGAAGTCCTGGAAGCCGTAATTGTTGTTCCAGGCCATGCCCTCGAAGAACGGATAGGCGACGCCGACGATGACCGCGGTGGCGATCAGCTGGGGCGTGAACCGGGCGCGCTCGGCGATTCCGCCCGAGATGATCGCGGGGATCGCGGCGGCGAAGGTGAGCAGGAAGAAGAACTTCACCAGGTCGAAGCCGCTGCCGGCGAACGGACTGCCCTGCGCCGCGCCGGTGATGACGTCCGCTCCCTGCAGGAAATGCACGCCATAGGCGATGCCGAAGCCGACGAAAAAATAGGCAATGGTCGATACCGCGAAGTCGACCAGGATCTTCATCAGGGCGTTGACCTGATTCTTCTTCCGCACCGTGCCGACTTCGAGGAACGCGAACCCCGCATGCATGGCGAACACCAGGATCGCCCCCATGAGCACGAAGAAGACGTCAGCCGTCCGATCGGACGCTTCCATTTACTCTCTCCCTTTTCCCTCTCCCGGCGGTCAATCCGTGGACACGGCGACCGCATTAACGGCAATACCAAACCAAGAACCGTGCCAAGCCGAGCGAGACAGAAGAAAAGACATATTTTTCAGGGAGTTGGCGTTTTTCGGTGTTGGCCGACCAGCCCCGGCTGGCGATGCGCATGCCCAAAAAACGGGCCGGACCCGCCCCGAACGATGAAGTTCTGGGCAGGTCCGGTGGAGAGACCGGCCTGGGAGGGGCCGGGGGAGAGACGGTTTGGACGGACCCGGCGAACCGGGTTCCGTCCGAAGTCTTACTGCAGGGACTCGCCGTGCAGGCTGATGTCGAGGCCTTCGACTTCCTGTTCCTTGGTGACCCGGAGGCCGATGACCATGTTGATCACGAACAGGATGGCGGCACTGGCGATGGCGCTCCAGAGGATCGTGGCGCCGATGCCCTCGATCTGGGTGATGACCTGGCCCCAGTTGCCTTCGTAAAGGCCGCCCTTTACGGCGTCGCCCGCGACGGCGCTGGTGGCGAACACGCCGGTCAGCACCGCGCCGACGATACCGCCGACGCCGTGGACGCCCCACACGTCGAGGGAGTCGTCATAACCCAGGGCCTTCTTCAGGCTGGTCGACGCGAAGAAGCAGATCACGCCGGCGGCGATGCCGATCCAGAACGCACCGACCGGTGCGACGAAACCGGAGGCCGGGGTGATGGCGACCAGGCCGGCCACCGCGCCCGACAGGGCACCGAGGACGGACGGCTTCTTGTGGACGACCCACTCGACGACCATCCACGCCAGTGCGGCGGCGGCGGCGGCGATCTGGGTGACGAGCATGGCCATGGCGGCGCGGCCGTCGGCGGCCAACTCGGAACCCGCGTTGAAGCCGAACCAGCCGACCCACAGCATGGAGGCGCCGATCAGGGTCAGGGTCAGGTTGTGCGGGGCCATGTTTTCCTGGCGATAGCCATGACGCTTGCCGATCATGATGCAGGCCACGAGGCCGGCAACGCCCGCATTGATGTGCACCACGGTGCCGCCCGCGAAGTCGAGCACGCCCTCGCCGGCCAGGAAGCCGCCGCCCCACACCCAGTGACAGACCGGGGCGTAGACGATGATGCTCCACAGACCCATGAACCAAAGCATGGACGAGAATTTCATGCGGTCGGCGAAGGCGCCGGCGATCAGGGCGGGGGTGATGATGGCGAAGGTCATCTGGAAGACCACGAACAGGGTCTCGGGGATGTTGCCCACCGGCCACAGCGTGTCGACGCCGATGCCGTTGAGGAACATCTTGTCGAAGCCGCCGATGAACCTGTTCAGGCTTTCGCTTGGGTTGGTGCCGAACGCGATGGTGTAGCCGACCACGAACCAGATGATTGTCATCAGACAGGTGATGGCGAAGGACTGCATGGCTGTCGCCAGGATGTTCTTCTTGCGGACCATGCCGGCGTAGAACAGGGCCAGGCCAGGAACGGTCATGAACAGGACGAGGGCGGTCGAAGTCAGCATCCACGCGGTGTTGCCGGTGTCGAGCACGGGCGCCGGAGCGGCGTCTTGCGCGAAGGCAGGAACGGCTGCCATGCCCAGGGCGGCGATCGCCGAACCCGCGGCCAGAAGGGTTTGTTTCATCTTCATAGGATTAGTTCTCCCTAATCTTGTTAGACAGCGGTTTCGCCGGTTTCGCCGGTCCGGATGCGGGCGGCGTATTCGACCGGGACGACGAACAGCTTGCCGTCACCGATATTTCCGGTCTTGGCGGCGGCCATGATGGCCTCGATCACCGCTTCGGCTTTTTCCGCGGGAACGACGAGTTCGAGCTTCAGCTTCGGCAGGAAGCTGACGTCGTACTCGGCGCCGCGGTAGATTTCGGTATGGCCCTTCTGCCGACCGAACCCCTTGACCTCGCTGACGGTCATCCCCGCCACGTCGAGTTCAGTGAGTGCCTCGCGCACCTCCTGCAGCTTCGACGGTTTGATGATCGCAATGATCAATTTCATGGGATCGTCCTTTGCCTCGTGGATCCAATTTTTCTTGGGAAAGGAGTGCCGTGACGCCGGAGCGCTCGTCTCCCTTCTGTCTCCGTAGAGTCAAGAACCGTGCCAAACTTGAAATTTATCGGTAAGCCTTTGATCATTCATGCATTTATGGTTGACGGCCGTATAACGCGGTGCAGCATGCTGAACATTTGCAATGAACATAAAATAGGCACTTGCGACATATTGTCTATAATTTAACCAAACCTGCTCCGGTCATATGGGGTGGACAACGTATTGCCCCACCGTCCATGGTTTGCCCATGTCCTCGAACCCCGCGTCCATGCCCACATGTCCGCGCACCGACGTTCTGATCGTCGGCGGCGGCCTCGCGGGCCTCAGCCTCGCCGTTGCGCTCGGCCGCGCCGGTATCGACGTCACCGTCGCCGAGCGCGCCAGCATGGACAGCACGGTCGATCCTGGCTTCGACGGCCGGGTGACCGCCATCGCCTACGCGTCGTGGCGCCTGCTCGAGGCGATCGGCGCCTGGCGGCACATGGAGGCTCATGCGCAGCCTATCCTCGACATCAGGGTGACCGACGGGGCGGCGCCGGTGTTTCTCAACTTCGATCATCGGGCGCTCGGCAATGAGCCGTTCGGCTACATGGTGGAGAACCGGCACATCAGGCTCGGGCTCCTGCGGACGATTCAGGACCTGGGCACCGTTCATCTGCAATATCCGGCGACGGTCGACGGCATGGAGGTGCACCCCGGCGGCGTCACCGCCCGGCTCGGCGGCCACGGCGCGTTGCGCGCATCGCTGGTGGTGGCGGCCGACGGCCGCAAATCACCGCTGCGCGATGCGGCGGGTATCCGGGTGCTGGGGCACGGCTATCCGGAAACCGGCATCGTCACCACCATCGAGCACGAGAAGGATCATCTGGGCATCGCCCATGAGCGCTTCCTGCCCGCCGGTCCCTTCGCCGTGCTGCCGATCACCGGCAAGCGCTCGTCGCTGGTCTGGAGCGAGAAGCACCACGTGGCCAAGGCCATGGTGGCGCTCGACGACGACTCGTTCAACGCGGAGATTTCGAAGCGGATCGAGGGTTTCCTGGGCACGGTGCGCGCCGTCGGCCCGCGCTTTTCCTATCCCTATGCGGTGCATGTGGCCCAGCGATTCAGCGCCGACCGCCTGGCGCTGGTGGGCGACGCGGCCCATGGCATGCATCCCATCGCGGGCCAGGGCCTCAATCTTGGCTGGCGCGACGTGGCGGCGCTGGCCGAGCTGCTGGTGGACACCGCGCGACTGGGCCTCGACATGGGCTCGCCTCTGGTGCTGGAGCGCTACGATCGCTGGCGCCGCATCGACACCCTGACGCTGACCGCCGCAACCGACAGCCTCAACACGCTGTTCACCAATGACGTCGCGCCGGTCCGGCTGCTTCGCGACGCCGGCCTGGCCGTCGTCAACCGCATCGATCCGCTGAAGCGCTTCTTCATGCAGCACGCCCGAGGTACCGTCGGCACCCTGCCACGCCTGCTCAAGGGCGAGGCGCTTTAGACCGGGACGCGTCCGGCGTCCCATCCCTGCAAGGATGACGACACGGCCGCAAGATGCTCCAGATAAGCCCTATGAACCGTTCCACCTCCACGCGACCGCCACCCTGTGGCTGGCTAGCTGGCGTTCCACGGGCGTCACGCTCGCGGAGGAGGTCACCTATGACGACTTGGCCGCACGCATCCCGGTCGAAATCGCGGCCCAATGGTCGGCCTTCCTGGCCTGGGAGGGCGATACGCTGGTGGGGTTGCTTGCGTTGAAGCCTGCCACCTCATGCCTCGACCAGCTGTTCATTCTCCCGCAAGCACAGGGGCGCGGGATCGGCGCCGGGCTCCTCGACCGGGCGAAGCGTGAGATGCCGGATGGGGTTTGGCTGCGCACGGTCGCCGCGAACGCCGGTGCCCGCCGCTTCTACGAACGGCACGGCTTCCGCCATACCGAAACCGTCGCGGACGCCCGCCTAGGACATGAAATCGCGATTTATCGGTGGCCCGCCTGATCCTGGCGCAAAAAAATGGCCGCTAGCAAATGCCTGCGGCCAAGTCTGTCTCATCGACCACAAAAAGGTAGCGAGTTTGGTCGCCAGCCATGGTCATTCCCATCGGGCGTTCAAAAAGGCCCGG
>CAMBYA010000118.1 GCA_945872035.1 Rhizobium sp. Q54 | reverse complement strand
GCGGCGCTCGCGCCTCAGCCGTTCCAGTTCGGCGGCGGCAACGTCGCGGTCACCCCGGGCGTTGTCGAACGACTTCACCGACGCGACCTTGGCGGCGACCAGTTTCTCGATGCGGTCGAATTCCCGCTGGGCGACGGCAAGGCGCGCCTCGGCCTCGCGGATCTGGGCATCGACCACGGCGATCTCCTCGGGACGCTTGCCCTTGAGCAGATCGTCCAGCTGCGCCTGCGCCTGCGCCTGGCGCGCGGCCGCCTGATCGCGCCGGGCGAGCACGGTATCGGCGTCGAGGATGAACAGCAGCGCGCCCTGGTCGACCTGCGTCCCCGAATCGACCGCGAGCTTGCTGAGTTGCCCCGAGGCTTTCGGGCCGACGAGCAGCGGGTCGCCCTCAACATAACCTTGCCAGGACGCCGGTCCGCCGTCGCCGCAGGCGGCCAGTAAACCGGCCAGAAGACCGATGGAAACGAGCGTCCTCATTCGGGCCTCCCGGCATCCATGATGGCGATGATGTTGGCGCGCAGGGCGGCGCGGATCTGGTCGAGCCGTTCGGGCGTATAGGCGTCCCATTCCAGCCGGCGCAGGATCGCGGTCCGGGCGACGCGAAACACCAGCGCCTGCCCGATCACCGAGAAGATGCGCAGCTTCAGGATTTCCGAGTCTGGCGGCATACCCAGCAGCGGCCCCAGCAGCCTGGCGATGACGAGGTAGGACGGACCCATGACCCGGTCGTAAAGCACGTCGAACGCCTCGGTCGGATCGAACTGCTCCCGCACCATGAAACGCGCCCACAGCGCCGCCTCCTCGGTGCCGACCAACATGGAAATGAAGCCGTCGGCCAGCGCCAGCATGGTCTGGCGGCGCTGCTCTGGCGTGGTCGCCGGATCGTCGGCTAGTTTCCCGGCGGCGAGCAGCCCGGGCCCCAAGCGACCGGTGATCTGGTCGGCGATGTAACCGGCCACCGCGAGATACAGGCCTTCCTTGCCGCCGAAATAGTACGGTATGGCTGCAATGTTGGCGCCAGCCTCACCCGCGATGGCGCGGGTCGAAGCACCTCTGAAGCCGTGTTCGCCGAATACCTTCAGTGCCGCCTCGATTAGCCGCTGCTTCGCGTCAGCCTTCTCCGCCACACCCTGCATGCTCCGCTCCGCGATTCATCCTGAACGCGCCGCGACTTTAATCATTCGAATGATTAAGTCAATTGATTAAGTCGAGCGAAAATCTGGCGTTCCACGAATCACGGGAGAACGCCGTTGAGCCGGATAGGCGTGCGCTGGTAATCTCTTACCAGCAGACAGACAGGAACCGTTCCTGCCCGGCGACGTTGATGGGGGGAATGGGCCGCGTTCGCACGAGCCGGTCCGTTGCCATCAATAGCAATGGGAAACATGCTATACTGAGTGCCATGCTCTTGACGTACTCGGGCGTCGCGGTCCCTGAATTGGCCGCCCGCGACCGGAGCAACTGACAACGGAAAGGAAAACGCGATGGCGGATGCACCGGCGGACGATATAGACACCGCGAAGGTGGAGATTTTGAAGAAGGATCTGCGCAAGTTGCAGAAGGATTGGGACGCTCTGGTCGCTTCGACTCAGCAGGTCCTGCGTGAAGGAACGAGGACGGGTATGAACGAAGCTAAAGCAGAACTCGAAGCACTCCGTGAGCGTCTGGAAGATTTGGGCGTCATCCTGAGCGATCGCAGCCAGCAGGCGGTCGATTCGGTCCGGCTGAACGTGCAAAAGCAGCCTCTCACCAGCCTCGGTGTCGCGTTCAGCGTCGGCGCCATCCTGGCTCTGTTGCTGGCGGGCGGTCGCCGTTGATGGGACTGCTGACCAAGGCCGTTACGCTTTTCCTGACGGTCTCGGCAGCGGCTCGGCCAACCGCATCGATACCGTGGAGCAGGATACCCGCCGGGATTTTCCTCGGCGGCGCCTGCTTCGCCATATTCACGACCGCCGCGGGCTTCCTGCTCGCGGCGATCTATATGGCGCTCGAGCCGGCCTGGGGGCCGGGGTGGGCCGCCTTCGCGGTTGGCGCTGGCCTGCTGCCGATCGGCGGCATTTTCGCGTTCTCGCTCTATAGCCTGGTGACCCGCCCGATGACTCACCAGCCCGGCAACGAGCTGTCGATACTGACCGACGAAGCACTGAGAGGTGTCGAGGCGGCCGAGGACTGGGTGGCATCGAAGCCGCTGACCGCGCTCGGCGGCGCGCTGCTGATCGGCGCGGTCGCTTCGCTGATCTTCTTCAACAGCCCAAGACGGCGCGACTAGGCGCTATCTTTTCAGCGACCCCATCAGGCCGCGTAGCAGCGCCCGGCCGATTTCCCTGCCCACCGAGGACGCGATCGACTTGGCGAAGGTCTCGCCCACGCCCTGGCGCTGGCGCGTCGACGGCGGGCGCGTGGATGGGCGCGGCAACGGCCTGGTCTCCCGCGCCGGCTCCTGCTCTTGTTCCCCGACGTCCCAAGGATTTTGCCGCCGCTGCTGTTGCTGCTGCTGACGCGGCTCGACCCGTTGCGTCAGGCGCTCATAGGCGGACTCCCGGTCGCGGACGGTGTCGTACCGTCCGGACATGACGCTGGCGTTCATCACCTGCTGGCGCTCCTGCGGGCTGACCGGCCCCAGCCGCGACTGCGGCGGCCGGATCAGTGCCCGGTCGACCATGGTGGGGACGCCCTTCTCGTCGAGGGTCGAGACCAGCGCCTCGCCCACCGCCAGTTCGGTAATGACCTGGCTGGTATCGAACGCCGGGTTCTGCCGGAACGTCTGCGCCGCGGTCCTTACTGCGGCCTGGTCGCGCGGCGTGAAGGCGCGCAGCGCATGCTGGATACGGTTGCCGAGCTGGCCCAGCACGTCGTCGGGGATGTCGTCGGGACTCTGGGTGATGAAATAGACGCCGACGCCCTTCGAGCGAACCAGCCGCACCACCTGGGTCACCTTGTCGATCAGCGCCTTGGGCGTGTCCTTGAACAGCAGGTGCGCCTCGTCGAAGAAGAACACCAGCGTCGGCTTGTCCGGGTCGCCCACCTCGGGCAAATCCTCGAACAGTTCGGACAGCAGCCACAGCAGGAAGGTGGCGTAGGTCTTGGGCGACTGGATCAGCCTGTCGGCCGCCAGGATGTTGATGGTGCCGCGCCCGTCCGGCCCGTGTGCGAGGAAATCCTGCAGTTCCAGCGCCGGCTCGCCGAAGAAGCCTTCGGCGCCCTCGTTCTCCAGGCTCAGCAGCGCGCGCTGGATCGAGCCGATGGACGCCTTCGAGACGTTGCCATAGGCATTGGTGAGCTGGGCGGCGTTGTCGCCGATATAGCTCAGCATGGCGCGCAGATCCTTCAGGTCCAGCAGCAGCAGGCCCTGCTCGTCCGCCACCCGGAAGGCGATGTTGATGACTCCTTCCTGCACGTCGTTGAGGTTCAGCATCTGGCTGAGCAGGAGCGGGCCCATCTCGGATACGGTCGTGCGCACCGGATGGCCCTGCTGGCCGAACAGATCCCAGAACACCACCGGGAACGCCTCGAAACCGTAGTCGTCGAGGCCGATCTGCGCCGCCCGTTTCAGCAGGAAATCCTTCGGCACGCCGGCCTGACAGATGCCCGACAGGTCGCCCTTGGCGTCGGCCATGAACACCGGCACACCGGCCCGCGAGAAGCCCTCGGCAAGTATCTGCAGCGACACGGTCTTCCCCGTGCCGGTCGCGCCGGCGATCAGCCCATGGCGGTTGCCGCGCTTCAGGCTGAGGTACTGGG
Source organism: Rhizobium sp. Q54 (assembly GCA_945872035.1). Taxonomy (GTDB): domain Bacteria; phylum Pseudomonadota; class Alphaproteobacteria; order SMXS01; family SMXS01; genus RI-34. The sequence continues at coordinate 3,424 of CAMBYA010000118.1, read as the reverse complement.
GCGCCGCCCCGGTGCCGAGATAGATGCTGTCCGGTTTGAGCAGGGTCATGGCTTCTTTTGCTCCTTGCAGACGACTTTGGCGGTGTACGGCACCGAATACATGCGGCCCTGGATCACGCCGGCGCGCGACGACAGATAGGGGCCCGGCTTGCCCGGGTTGTAGCGCAGCGGGCTTGGCAGGGTCACCGCCAGGAGCGCTGCCTGGCGCGGGCTCAGCTTTGCCGCAGGGACGCCGAAATGGTGCTGGGCCGCCGCCTCGGCGCCGTAGACGCCCTTGCCCCACTCGGCGATGTTCAGATACAGCTCCAGGATACGCGGCTTCGGCACCAGCAACTCCAGCCAGACCGTCAGATAGGCCTCGATGCCCTTGCGGATGAATGACCGGTTCGGCCAGAGGAACAGGTTCTTCGCCGTCTGCATGGAGATGGTGCTGCCGCCGCGCGAGCGCTTGCCTTGCTGCAGCTTGTCGACGTTTTCCTCCAGCGCGTCCCAGTCGAAGCCGTCATGGACGCAGAACTTGGCATCCTCGGATGCCAGCACCGCGCGCTGGAGATTGGGCGAGATGCGCTCGAGTGAGGTCCAGTCCTTGTCGATGCCGAAGCCTTCGGTCAGCCGGATCAGCATCAGCGGCGTGAACGGCGGCGGCACGAAGCGGTAGGCCAGCAGGATCACCGGCGGCGCCAGCAGCACGAAGATCGCCAGCATCCCGAGCAGGCGCAGGATTCGGCGGCCCATGCCGCGTTTGGCCTTCTTCGCTATGGCTGGATCCTCCTGACGGCGGGCGTTTGCCGTCAGCATAAGGCTAACGGCGCAGCCTCACTAGCGAGATGCGCCGAACATGGAGCGGATCGCGGCGACGACCGCCTCGGGCTCCTCGTAATGGCCGAAATGGCCGCCGGTCGGATGCGCCGTGACCTGCCGGAGGTTGTAGACCTTCGCCCGTTCGCTGCCCTTGAAGGCGGCCACCGAATCCGCCACCGCCGGGTCCTTTTCGCCGCCCAGGAAGGTAACGGCGACGGGCGCCTCGACGGCGGGCATGCGGTCGTGTGACGGCTTCCAAGGATTGTGCGCCGCCTCGGCATAATACCGCGCCGACGTGTGGAAGCTGCCCGTCAGCCAGTAGATCATGGTGGTGGTGATCAGGTGCTCCCTCGGGAAGCGCGATTCCACGTCGCCATGGGTGTCGCCCCAGGCGCGCCGCCGCTCGACCAGCCAGGACAGCAGTCCGGCGGGCGAATCGTTGAGACCGTTGGCGAGCGTCATCGGATCGAGCACCTGGACCGCCACATGGCTGGCGATGCGCCGCTGGCGGGCATGGACCGCCTCGCGCAGTTCGCCGGTGACGGACGGCGGCACCAGCGCGCCGCCGGTGATGTCCCAGGGCCGCTCGTGGTTGAACAGGGTGAGCGGGATGGCGTGCATCAGGTGGATGCCGTGCAGGCTGGCCGCGTATTTGTGGCCGAGCTGACTGGTGACCAGCGCGCCCCAATCACCGCCGCTTGCCGCGTATTTCGGGTAGCCGAGGCCTTCGGTCATCAGCTTCTGCCAGAGGTCCGCGGTGCGCCACCAGTTGACGCCGGGCACCCTGAGCGGCGTCGAGAAGCCGAATCCAGGCAATGATGGCACGATAACATCGAATGCCGGCTTGCCCTCGGCCAGCGGCTTGATGATGTGCCGCATGTCCCAGTAGCACCATGGCCAGCCATGGCTGACGATGATCGGGATGGCGTTCTTCTTCCGGCTCTTGTGGTGGATGAAGTGGACCGGGACGCCATCGATCTCGGTGCGGAAGTGGGAGAACGTATTCATCTCCCGCTCAGCGGCGCGCCAGTCGTATTCCTCGATCCAGTAGTCGACCAGCGACTTCAGATACGCGGTCGGCGTGCCGTATTTCCAGTCGTCATTGGCAAAGTCGTCGGGGAAGCGCGTCGCCTTGAGGCGGCGCTTCACGTCGTCGATGGCCTCGTCGGGAATGGCGACAGTGAAGGGTTCGATGTGCATGGACCACCACACCTAAAAGCGTCATCCCCGCGCCCGCGGGGATGACGGGATAATTTAGGCGATCAGGCCGACAGTTCCTTCTCGATGGCGCCGGCGATCACCGGGTCATCCGGCGCGATGTCCGGCGCGAAGCGGCCGACCACCTTGCCGTCGCGGCTGACGAGGAACTTCTCGAAGTTCCACATGATGTCGGCCTCGTTTTTCGACGCCAGGCCGCGCTCGTCGAGAATCTTCTTGAGCTGGCTGTCGGGCTTGTTGATGCGGCCGGGATGCTCGGCGATCAGCTCCTTGTAGAGCGGATGACGGTCGTCGCCCTGAACGCTGATCTTCGAGAACATCGGGAAATCCACGTCGAACCTGGTCGAGCAGAAATCCTGGATCTCGGCGTCGGAGCCCGGCTCCTGCCCGGCGAAATTGTTCGCCGGAAAGCCCAGCACCTTGAAGCCCTTGTCGCGGTACGACTGATAGGTCTTCTCCAGCGCCTCGTATTGCGGTGTCAGTCCGCACTTCGACGCCACGTTGACCACCAGCAGCACGTCGCCCTTGTAATCCTTCAGCGAGGCGTCCTTGCCGTCGATCCTGCGAACCGGAATATCGTAGATGCTCATGTCGATCCCCTTTCCAGATTGGGAACGAAGCTTAGGGGATCGGACCGCCTGCTGGCAACTCACGCCGTTGCGCGCCGACTCCCGCCAAGCACCGCGCGCATGGGACTTGCCGAGTCCCGGGCGTTGACATCGGCGGCCTGAACCGCCACTTGTTCGCGCCATGCTGGCGATCCGGAACATAACCTTCACCATGGTGGGCAACCGCCTGTTCGACAATGCCTCGGCGGTGATCCCGACGGGGCACAAGGTCGGCATGGTCGGCCGCAACGGCACGGGCAAGACCACCCTGTTCCGGCTGATCCGCGGCGAGCTGTCGCTGGACGACGGCGAGATCGAGGTGCCGCGCAACTTCCGCATCGGCGGCGTCGCCCAGGAAGCGCCCGCGACCGATCACACGCTGCTCGAGACCGTGGTGATGGCCGACGTCGAGCGCCACGCGCTGATGCAGGAAGCCGAGATCGCGACCGATCCGCATCGCATCGCCGAGATCCAGATCCGCCTGGCCGACATCGACGCCTATTCCGCCGAGGCGCGCGCCGGCCAGATCCTGTCGGGCCTGGGCTTCGACGCCGAGGCGCAGCAGCGGCCGTGCCACGAATTCTCCGGCGGCTGGCGCATGCGCGTGGCGCTGGGCGCGGTGCTGTTCTCCCAGCCCGACCTGCTGCTGCTCGACGAGCCGACCAACTATCTCGACCTGGAAGGCACGGTCTGGCTGGAAAGCTTCATCGCCAAGTACCCGCACACGGCGCTGATCATCTCCCATGACCGCGAGCTGCTGAACCGGTCGGTGGACGGCATCCTGCACCTGACCGGCC
>CAMBYA010000117.1 GCA_945872035.1 Rhizobium sp. Q54 | reverse complement strand
CGTCGCTCCTGGCTTGACATTAAGTTCAGCGGCGGTGCTTTTATCATGCCGCCGCCTGTCGATGCGCGGAAAATACGCGGTGCGCGGCTGCAGAGGGTGCGTGCCGATATGCCGGCTTGCGCCAAGCGTGCACTTTCATGCAGGAAATGTCACAAGAACTTGAATGTCGCATCATAGAAGGGGGAGACCATGACCGTTATCGTCGCCGGACTTCTGGAGTTCGACCCGGCTGTCGCCGAGCAATCGATCCTCACCGCCCGCAAGCACATCGAGGGCGCCTATACCGAAAAGGGCTGCGTCCACTATGCCTGGACGCTGGACCCGCTCAATCCGGGCCGGGTCTATGTGTTCGAGGAGTGGGTCACCCAGGAGGATCTGGCCGTGCATCTGGCCGACCACTGGTACACCGACATGGCCGCCCATCTCGGACAGTCGGGCCTGAAGTCCGCCTCCGTGAAGAAGTACCGGGTTGACCTGTCCGAACCGGTCTACGACCCGCAGGGCAAGCCGCGCGCGGACTTCTTCACCGCCGGCTAAGCTCCAGCATCCAATCGACCTGCCCGACGGACCGGATCGCCTGCCGCGATCCGAACGGTTCCTGCTGCCTGGGAGTGATGAGACATGGAAAGCTATATCTACGTAGGTATCGTGAGTTGCGTGGGCTTGCTCGTCTATTACTTCACCCTGTTCAAGGCCGGAAGCGCCCGGTCCAAGTTCAAGATCAAGGCGCCGTCGCACAGCGGTCCGCCCGAGTACGAATGCTATGTGCGGGCGCACCAGAACACGCTGGAGCATCTGGTGCTGTTCCTGCCCGGCATCTGGCTGTTCGCCTGGGCGGTCGATCCGCTGTGGGCGGCCGGGATCGGCGCCATCTGGCCAATCGGACGCCTGTGGTACGCGCTCGGCTATTACACCGCGCCGGAAAAGCGCGTCCTGGGCCTGCTGGTCAGCATGCCGCCGATCTACATCCTGGTGCTCGGCGCGCTGGTCGGCTTCGTGCTCAAGCTGGTGTGACGTCCCGGACCGGGCGGCGCAGCCGCCCGGCCGCGCGCCATTACCCGATTCGGATGAGCTGCTTGCCGATATTGTCGCCGGTAAACAGCCGGATCAGGCCCTTTGGCAGGTTCTCGAAGCCTTCGAGCATGTCGATGCGGTACTTCAGCTTCCCGTCGGCGATCCACTTGCCCATGATCTCGGTCCACTCCTTGTAGCGGTGGACATGGTCGACGATGATGAAGCCGGTCATGGTCGCGCGCGAATAGACCAGGTTGAAGTAGTTCTTTGGCCCTTCGATGGGGCCGGACTTGTTGTAGCGCGAGATGCCGCCGCAGATCACGACTCGGGCGTTCATGGCGAGGTTGGCCAGCGCGATGTCGAGGATTTCGCCGCCGACATTGTCGTAGTAGATGTCGAGGCCCTTGGGGAACAGTTCCTTGACCCGCACGGCCACGTCCTCGGTCTTGTAGTTGATGGCGGCGTCGAAGCCGAGTTCGTCGGTCAGCCAGCGGCACTTCTCGTCCGAACCGGCGATGCCGACGACGGTGCCCGCGCCGAGAATCTTGGCGATCTGCCCGGCCAGCGAGCCGACAGCGCCCGCCGCGCCCGACACCAGCACGTTGCATCCCGGCGTCGGCTTGCCGACCTCGGCCATGCCGTAATAGGCGGTGAAGCCGGTGCCGCCGAACACGTAGAGCGCCGCCTCGCCCGCGACGCCGTCCGGAATGCGGCTGACCATGCCCTTGCCGTCCGAAACCACATAGTCCTGGAAACCGAACATGCCCTGCACCCGCTGACCAACCTTGTAGTCCGGGTTGTTGGATTCGACGACGGTGCCGGCGCCCAGCGCGCGCATCACGTCGCCGATCTGCAGCGGCGCGGCGTAGTTGGCGCGGTTCTCCATCTGGCCGCGCAGTGCCGGCTCGACGGCGACGATCTCCTGGTGGATCAGGAACTGGCCCGGACCTGGCTCGGCAACCGGCGTCTCGACATACTTGAAGTCGCTTTCCTTGACCATGCCTTCCGGCCGGGCGGCGATCAGAAACTGGCGATTGCTGCGGTTGGACATGTTCCCGCTTCCCTTCATTCGTGACTGTTGTTCCCGGTCGGGAACCTAGCATGAAAGCGGCGGTCCACAAGGCGAATTGGCTTTCCTTCACGCGTACCCTGTTGCCATACTCGCGCCGCCGAACAACCCGAGAGCAGCCCGCGTTCACCTGAACGCGGACAAGCTGCTCGGGAACTTTGAATCGATCATCCTGCATTCAGGTGAAGGCAGCTGAATGCAGGATGATCTGGGAAACGGGAGATATTCATGGGACGCGTTCAGGGAAAGATCGCCATCGTCACGGGCGCCGCCTCCGACCCAAGCCTGGGCCGGACCACCGCCATGACCCTGGCGCGCGAAGGCGCCAAGCTGGTGGTGACCGACATCGACGAGCAAGGCGCGCAGGACTGCGCCCGGAAAATCCGGGACGCGGGCGGCGAAGCCATCGCGCTGCGCCAGGACGTGGTGTCCGAGGACGGCTGGAAGGAGGTCATCGCCCGGACCATCGAAACCTATGGCCGGCTCGACGTGCTGGTGAACAACGCGGGCATCGCGGTGCTCAAGCTGCTCGACGAGTTGTCGCTCGACGACTGGAACCGCCAGATCAACGTCAACCTGACCAGCGTCTTCCTCGGCACCAAATACGCCGTGCCGGAAATGCGCAAGGCCGGCGGCGGCTCCATCGTCAACCTGTCGTCGGTGGCGGGCCTGATCGGCCTCCAGCGCTGCATCGCCTATTCGGCGTCGAAGGGCGGCGTTCGGCTGATGACCAAGTCGATCGCGCTCGAGGTGGGCAAGGACGGCATCCGCTGCAACTCGGTCCATCCGGGCGTGATCTGGACCAACATGCAGGCCGGCGCGCGCGACAGCCTGAGCAAGGAGGCCGGACGCGCCGCGACCGCCAACTTCCCGATCGGCCGCCTGGGCGAACCGGAGGACATCGCCAACTGCGTCCTCTATCTGGCGTCCGACGAGTCGAGCTACGTGACCGGCACGGAGTTCACCGTCGACGGCGGCATGACGGCGATGTAACGCCTATTTCCCCGGCCCCAGTTCCGCCAGGCACTGCGCCGAAATCCTGTCGATCATCCGCGAGGCCTTGGTCTCGAACCGGCGACCGGCGGTCAGCTTGAAGAAGAATTCGTCAAGGTCCTGTTTCGGGACCTCGGCGCTGATTCCCTTCCACTGGCAGCGGCAAAGCGCGTCGGCGTTGGTGTACTTCTCGCCGATATACTGGGTGCAGATCTTGACGTAGCGCTTCTCGTTACGCGTCTCGCGCGGGTTGACGCCACAGCCGGCCAGCAGCGCGGCAGCCGTCAGCGCCAAGATCGCGAACCGAACGTCTCGAAGCCCCATCCGTTTCCCCAAAAAACGGCACGATTGAAGTAGTTTAGCAGCCATCCTGACTTGCACGGCAGAAAATCATGGATGCCGTCGCCTCACCGGCGCCGGCGCAGTCGGTGGACACGCGGGTCATGGACTTGGCCCTTTCCGCTGCGGCGCCGTTCTTGAGCGCCATGAGACGTTTCACCATGTCCAGGCGGTTTGCCGCACACCTCGTGCCACCGCCACCGACAGGAACAGCAGCAGGAGGATCACGGACTTTCCTATCATTCTGCGTCAACAGTCAAAAAAGAAGGGAGCCGGCTGGCTCCCTTCTGAGATCAACGTGCCGCCGGGTCGTTACTCGGCGGCCTTTTTGGCATTGAACTCGCGCGCCCAGGCCTTCGCCTCGTCGGAGCAGGCCCAGTTGATGGCCTGGCGCAGGATCTTGCGGAACGTCTCGTTCTTGTAGGTGGCCGGACCGTCGCCGAACTGCAGATAGACGATCGGGCTGTTCTTGTAGGTCTTGACCCAGCCGACCAGATTGCTGCTCGGCGGATGGGACCAGCCCTCGTTGGAATAGTACTTGCCCTGCAGCGCCAGCTTCGAGGAGAAGAAATTCTGGTCGGTGAAGTCCCACGAACTGCGGAACAGCGGCACCACCGAATCCTCGAACACCTCGGACATGTAGACCTCGTCGACGATGTCGAACGGCTCGATGCCTTCGGTGATCGGGTGGTTCGCGACCGGCGTCACCTTGTGCGGCACGTCGATGTTGTAGCCGCTGTCCTGCTTGTCCACGCCGCGCGACTTCATCGGGAAATAGAGGAAGTGGCCGCCGACGATTTCGGACCATTCCGGCCATGCGGGCCAGGCGGCGCAGGTGTGGTGCATGATGACCAGCGGGAAGCCCGCCTCCAGCATGGCCATGACCCCGTCCTTGTAGGACTGGGGCGGCTCGACGAAGCGCGGCCTGCCGTCGCTGTTCGGGTCACGGTTGAACTCAATGCCCGGCATGTCGTACTGCACGTAGCAATCGAAGTTCTTGGCGAATTCCGGGTTGAACATCAGCTGCGCCGCCGGATGCTCGACGGCGGAATACTCGATGTCCGGGTTGGATTCGAAGATGTTGTAGAAGGCGTCGCGCGCGAACGGATGGCCGCGCGTCACCAGCAGCACCTTCTTCTTGCCCTCGGACCAGAACGTCTGGCCGGTGGGTGACGAACGGCCGCTCTCGTGATAGTCGGCGGGATCTACATCGTCTGCCATTGGTCTTCCCCTTGGATGGTATCGGTTCGGCTGCAACGCTAGAACAAGCCGCAGGACGGTGCAACCGTCCGCCGCCGATTTCCGTTACGGGCGCTGGAAGCGCCGGGCCAGCGAACCGCGCACCTCGGCAAGCTGTTCGAGGATACCGCTCTCGGCGCCGTCTGGCCTGCCGGCCAGCCGCCACAGCGCGAGCACCGTGAAGACATAGACCAGTGCACCCAGCGGCACGTTGAGGCACAGCGACGGGATCGGGTCGAGCGGCAGCAGCGCCTGGCTCGTCCGCACCGCGGCCACCATGGCGGCGCCGGCCAGCAGCGGCCGGGCGAAGGCCCGGCAGACGCCCCCGAGCAGCCCCTTGTACGGGGCGAACGCCAGGGTCATCGAGACGCCGGCGGCGACGATTTCCATGACCGCGCGGGCCCCGGCTACGCCCTCGCCGCCCGCGAACCGGTAGGCCAGCGGCAGCAGCACCGCCAGGCCGGCCACCTGCGCCCACGAGGCGATGTTGGTCGCCCGCTGTCGGCCCTGGGCGGTGAGCAGCGGCAGGGTCACGGTGCGGATGCAGGCGCCGAGCGCCGACAGTGCCAGAATCTCCAGCAGCAGGACGCCGCCCACCCACTGCGGGCCGTAGACCGACAGGATGAACTCGCGCGCCACGACATAGAGGCCAAGGCTGGCGCCGAACCCCAGCAGCGCCGCCGCGCCGACCGACTTTCGGACCGCGGCGATCATCCGTTCGCCGTCCGTATGGATACGGCTGTAGGCCGAATAGACCACCGGGCTGATCGGCGCGACCAGCTCGCGGGTCGCCATCTCGGCCAGGTTGCCGGCCAGATAGTAAAGACCCAAGGTCGCTGGCCGGACGATGCCGCCGAGCACGATCTGGTCGAGGCGCTGTTCCAGGAACCAGGCCAGGCTGCTGAGCGAGGCGTGCGTGGAGAATCCCAGCATCTCCGCGCGCGCCCCCAGCGAAAACCTCGGACGGTAGGGATGCATCACATAGCTGACGACGAGCTGCGCGATGGAGCCGGCCAGCCAGCCGAGGATCAGCGCCCAATAGCTGCGCCAGGCGACGGCGATCGTTACGGTGACGATGAAACCGGCGATGCGTGGCCAGAATTGCAGCAAGAACTGCCGGCCGAACCGGAAGTCGCGCCGGAAGTCGGCGGTGCCGATGTTGGAAAACCCGGCGATCGCCGTGGACAGCGCCGTTACCAGCAGCACGCCCGTGATCCTGCCGTCGTCGAAATACAGCGCCGCCAGCGGCGCCAGCAGCGCGATGACCACGCCGGCGACGAGACCCAGCAACACATTGATGGTCCATGCGGTATCGTAGTGGACGCGCTGCGGGTCGGGATGGCGGATCAGTGCCTGGGCCGCGCCGGCCTCGGTCAGCGCCAGGACGAAGCCGGTCGCCAGCACGCTCATGGCGATCAGGCCGAAATCGTCAGGCGTCAGCAGCCGCGCCAGGATAATGGTGCTGACGAAGCCGAGCAGCCGCATGGACCAGCGCAGCCCGATCATCCAGATCGAGCCCGTGACCACCTTCTTCGATAGCGGCTCTACGTCGGAGGACATGCGGTTTCCGTATGCCGAAGCTTTTGCCCTCTTCAGCCGTCATCCCGGCGAAGGCCGGGATCCAGACTCTTCGGGCAAGGTGGATCGCGTGGCCGACTGGATCCCGGCCTTCGCCGGGATGACGGCTGTGAGGAGAATGATAGCGATGAAAGACGGTGGGATCACACCCTCAATACGACTTCGGCAGTCCCAGTACCCGCTCGCCGATGAAGTTCAGGATCATGTGCGGGCTGACAGGCGCGATGCGGCCCAGCATGCTTTCGCGCATGTAGCGCTCCACATGGAATTCCTTGGCATAGCCGAAGCCGCCATGGGTCAGCACCGCGTTCTGGCAGGCGGTGAAGCCGGCCTCGGCGGACATGTACTTGGCGGCGTTGGCCTCGGCGCCGCAGGGCTCGCCGCGGTCGTACAGGGTGGCCGCCTTCAGCACCATCAGCAACGCCGCCTCGAGCTGCATCCAGTCCAGCGCCAGCGGATGCTGGATGCCCTGGTTCTGTCCGATCGGCCGGTCGAACACGCTCCGCTCGCGGGCGTAATGGGCGGCCTTGGCCAGCGCCGCCTGTCCGAGCCCGACGCATTCGGCGGCGATCAGCACCCGCTCCGGGTTGAGCCCGTGCAGCAGGTACTCGAAGCCCCTGCCCTCCTCGCCGATCCGGTCTTCCTCGGGCACCGGCAGTCCGTCGATGAACACCTCGTTGGAATCGACGGACGCGCGGCCCATCTTGTGGATCTCGCGCACGTCGCAATAGCGCCGGTCCAGGTCTGTATAGAACAGGCTGAGGCCCAAGGTCGGCTTGGCGCACTGCTCGCGCGGCGTGGTGCGCACCAGGATCAGGATCTTGTTGGCGGTCTGCGCGGTCGAGGTCCAGACCTTCTTGCCGTTGATGACGTAGCCGTTGCCGACCCGTTCGGCCCGGGTCTTGATCGCCGTGGTGTTGAGGCCCGCGTCCGGCTCGGTGACACCGAAGCAGGCTCGGTCCTCGCCCCTGATGATCCGGGGCAGGATCCGCCGGCGCT
>CAMBYA010000116.1 GCA_945872035.1 Rhizobium sp. Q54 | reverse complement strand
GCCATCGTGACGGGTTCGACGAAGGGCATTGGGCGTCGTGTTGTTGATCTGCTGGCGTCGGAAGGCGTGAATGTGGGCATCTGCGCGCGCAACAAGGACGAGGTCGACCAGGCGGTCGCGGAGATTTCGAAGAAGGGCGTGAAGGTGATCGGCGGTGTTGTCGACGTTGCCGACACGGCGAATTACGTGAAGTGGATCAAGGAGACGGCGGAGGCGCTGGGCGGCCTTGACATGTTCGTGCCGAACGTGTCGGCGGGCGGCGGCTTCGACCCGAACAACTGGGCGTTCAAGTGGGCCGACAACTTCCAGGCCGACATCCTGGGCACGGTGACCGGCGCCGAGGCGGCGACGCCGTTCCTGGAGAAGACCAAGGGCTCGATGGTGTTCATGTCGACGACGGCGGCCAGCGAGTTCTTCGCCGCGCCGATGTCGTACAGCGCCACCAAGGCGGCGATCGTGACCTATGGCTCGCAGCTGGCCAACTTCCTCGGCCCCAAGGGCATCCGCGTCAACATCGTCTCGCCCGGCTCGATCTATTTCGAGGGCGGCGACTGGGACAAGATCGAGAAGGGCAACCCGGCCTTCTTCAAGCATGTCCTCTCGACCATCGCCATGGGCCGCTACGGCAAGCCCGAGGAAGTCGCCAACGTCATCGTCTTCCTGCTCTCCTCAGCCGCTTCCTGGGTCACCGGCGTCAACGTCACCGTCGACGGCGGCCAGAACAAGCGCGTCAAGTTCTGAGACTTTCCTGAGAATGCGAAACCGGGCTCGTGGCCACCGGGCCCGGTTTTTCGCGCCGGGTTACCGCCGCTTCTTGCCCTTGCCGCGCCATTGGCGGGTGCCAGGGCGGCCGGATAGCGAGCGGCCCTTGCCGGCGGGCGTGTTGGACTCGAATCCGGTGGAACGGGTGAGCGGATCCTCTGCGACGGCCAGCTCGCTGGCTTCGAGCCGCTTCACCTCATCGCGCAGCCTGGCCGCCTCCTCGAACTCCAGGTTGGCGGCTGCGTCGAGCATGCGCTTCTTCAGATCGTCCAGGTGCGCCTTCAGGTTGTGGCCGACCAGATGCTGCACGCCGCTGGCGCCGGTATCGACGGTGACGTAGTCGGCCTCGTAGACGCTCTGCATCACGTCGCTGATCTCGCGCGTGATGGTCTCGGGCGTGATGCCGTGCAGTTCGTTATAGGCTTCCTGCTTGCCCCGCCGCCGGTCGGTCTCGTCGATGGCGCGCTTCAGCGAGCCGGTGACCTTGTCGGCATAGAGGATCACCCTGCCCTCCACATTGCGCGCGGCGCGGCCGATGGTCTGGACCAGCGCCGTCTCCGAGCGCAGGAAGCCTTCCTTGTCGGCATCCAGGATGGCGACCAGCGCGCATTCCGGAATATCCAGGCCCTCACGCAGCAGGTTGATGCCGACCAGCACGTCGAACACGCCGAGCCGCAGGTCGCGGATGATCTCGATGCGCTCCAGCGTCTCGATGTCCGAATGCATGTAGCGCACCCGAAGCCCATGCTCGTGCAGGTACTCGGTCAGGTCCTCGGCCATGCGCTTGGTCAGCGTCGTGACCAGCACCCGCTGGCCCTTCGCCGCCACCAGCTTGCATTCGGCGATTAGGTCGTCGACCTGGCTTTCCACCGGCCGGATGAAGATGTCCGGGTCGGTCAGGCCGGTCGGGCGGATCACCTGCTCGGCGAACACGCCGCCGGTCTGCTCAAGCTCCCACGGGCCTGGTGTCGCGGACACGTACACGGTCTGCGACCGCATGGCGTTCCATTCCTCGAACTTCAGCGGCCGGTTGTCGATGCAGCTCGGCAGCCGGAAGCCATATTCGGCCAGCACGGATTTCCGCCGGAAGTCGCCATTGTACATGGCGTTGAGCTGGCCGATGGTCACGTGGCTCTCGTCGACGATGACCAGCGCGTCCTCGGACAGATATTCGAACAGGGTCGGCGGCGGCGCGCCGGGCGGCCTGCCTGTCAGGTAGCGGGAATAGTTCTCGATGCCGGCGCAGACGCCGGTCGCGGCCATGGTCTCGATGTCGAAACGGGTACGCTGCTCCAGCCGCTCGGCCTCCAGCAGCCTGCCGTCGCGGCGCAGCTCCTCCAGCCGGATCTCCAGGTCCCGGGCGATCTGCTTGATCGCCTGGTCCAGGGTCGGCCGCGGCGTCACGTAGTGCGAGCTGGGATAGGCCTTGATGGACTCCAGCTTCGCGGTCTTCTCGCCGGTCAGCGGGTCGAACTCGACGATGCTCTCGACCTCGTCGCCGAACAGCGAGATGCGCCAGGCGCGGTCCTCGTGATGGCTGGGGAACAGCTCGATGACGTCGCCCTTGGCGCGGAAGGTGCCGCGCGACAGCGACTGGTCGTTGCGCTTGTATTGCAGCTCGGCGAAGCGGCGCAGCAGGGTCGTCCGGTCGACGGACTGGCCCATCTTCACTTCGCAGGTCATGGCCGAATAGGTCTCGACCGAGCCGATGCCGTAGATGCACGACACCGAAGCGACGATGATCACGTCGTCGCGCTCCAGCAGCGCCCGCGTCGCCGAATGGCGCATGCGGTCGATCTGGGCGTTGATGCTGGATTCCTTCTCGATGAAGGTGTCGGTGCGCGGGACGTAGGCTTCCGGCTGGTAGTAGTCGTAATAGGAGACGAAGTACTCGACCGCGTTGGTCGGGAAGAACGACTTCATCTCGCCGTAGAGCTGGGCCGCCAGGGTCTTGTTCGGCGCCAGGATCAGCGCCGGCTTCTGCGTCGCCTCGATCACCTTGGCCATGGTGAAGGTCTTGCCCGAGCCGGTGACGCCCAGCAGCACCTGGTCGCGCTCGGCGTTGCGTACGCCCTGCACCAGTTCGGCGATGGCGCGCGGCTGGTCGCCCGCGGGCACATAGGGGCTTTCCACCTTCAGCGGAATGCCGCCCTCGCCCTTCGGCGGCCGCACCACTTTCGGCGGGTCGAAGGGGTAGGTGTTGTCGGCGAGCATGGGATCGGACATGGACCTGTTATATGGCGAGGGCAGAGTGTTTTTCGAGTCCTCGATTGGCGCTTGAACCCATGGGTGCGCGAGCGTAGGGTCCGGCCCGTTTTGCGACCCGCTCCATAACAAGAAAGGTCGAGCAGTGAGCTTCTTCTCCGATGCCATTGGACGCATCCAGCCGTCGCCCACCATCGCGGTGACGGCCAAGGCCCGTGAACTCAAGGCGGCCGGTCTGGACGTGATCGGTCTGGGCGCCGGCGAGCCGGATTTCGACACGCCGGACAACATCAAGGAAGCCGCCATCAAGGCGATCCGCGACGGCCAGACGAAATACACGGATGTGGACGGCACGAAGGAGCTGAAGGAAGCGATCTGTGGCAAGTTCGCGCGCGAGAACGGGCTGACCTACAAGCCCGACCAGATCACCGTGAACTGCGGCGGCAAGCACACCATCTTCAACGCCATGATGGCGACGGTGAACCCCGGCGACGAGGTGATCATCCCGGCGCCGTACTGGGTGTCCTATCCCGACATCATCCAGCTGTGCGGCGGCACGCCGGTGATCGTCGAGGCGACCATCGCCACCGCCTTCAAGATGACCGCAGACCAGCTCGAGGCGGCGATCACCAACCGCACCAAGTGGCTGATCTTCAACTCACCGTCGAACCCGTCGGGCGCCGCCTACACGTATGACGAGATCAAGGCGCTGACCGACGTCCTGCTGCGCCACCCGCATGTCTGGGTGTTCTCGGACGACATCTACGAGCACCTGGTCTATGACGGCTTCAAGTTCCACACGCCCGCGCAGGTGGAGCCGGGTCTCTACGACCGCACGCTGACCATGAACGGCGTGGCGAAAGCCTATGCCATGACCGGCTGGCGCATCGGCTATGGCGCCGGCCCTGTGCCGCTGATCAAGGCCATCGCCAAGATGCAGTCGCAGAGCACGTCGAACCCGTCGTCGATCAGCCAGGCGGCGACGGTGGCGGCGCTGAACGGTCCGCAGCACTTCATCGCCGAGCGCAACGCCATCTTCAAGGACCGGCGCGACCTGGTGGTGTCCATGCTGAACCAGGCGAACGGCCTGTCGTGTCCGACGCCGGAAGGCGCGTTCTACGTCTATCCGAGCTGCGCCGGCATGATCGGCAAGACCACGCCGAACGGGCTGACGCTGCACAACGACGCGGACGTGGCCAACTACCTGCTGGAAGCCGAAGGTGTCGCCGTGGTGTTCGGCGCCGCGTTCGGCCTGTCGCCGCATTTCCGCATCTCCTACGCGACCTCGACGGAAGCGCTGGAGGAAGCCTGCCGGCGCATCCAGCGCGCCTGCGGGGCGTTGTCGTAAGCGGACAGGACGACATAGGGCGGGAACGGCCGCCGTTCCCGCTCCTCTCGCCGCCGGGTCTGGTCATTTTCGACTGCGACGGCGTGCTGGTGGATTCGGAGACGATCCAGAACGGCGTGCTGACCGACATGCTGGTTCGCCACGGCGTGCCGGCGACGGTCGAGGACGTCATGAGGCGTTACATCGGCTGGACCATCCCGGCGTTGATCGAGGATGTGGCGGCGCGCACCGGCGTCAGACTCGAACACCCGTGGACCGCGGACCTGTACCGCGAAACCGAGGCGGCGTTCCGCAGCGGCCTTCAGCCCATCGCACATGTGCAAGAGCTGATCCGCGGCCTGGAGCATGCGCGCATCCCGTTCTGCGTCGCCTCCAACGGTGCCGTCTCCAAGATGCATGTGAGCCTGGGCGTCACCGGCCTGCTCGGCCATTTCGGCGACCGGCTGTACAGCGGACATGACATGGAACGCGGCAAGCCTTTCCCCGACCTTTTCCTGCACGCGGCGAAGGTCATGGAAGTGTCTCCCGACGACTGCGTGGTGATCGAGGACAGCGCCGCCGGCCTGAAAGCGGCGGAGGCGGCCGGCATGAAGGCGCTGGCCTACGTCGCCAACCCCGCGCATCAGCCCGCCGAGCTTTCCGGCGGTCATCCGTTCGGCGACATGCGGCGGGTGCCGACGCTTCTCGGGCTCTAGGCACCGCGCCTGCCACGACAAATCAGTCTTGCAAAACCTCAAATGTTCTGCAAACGTTCCAGTTCTAGGTGCGTTTGCCAACTCGCATTTGGGGGTTCTGATGTTCAAGAAGCTATTGTCGTCGGTCTTTGGGACCGAGCCGCCGCCGCAGGCCGAAACGTTCGACGAGGCCCGCTGGGAAGAGGCGATACGAACCGGGCGAGCGTTTTTCGACAAGGACAAACACAGCCGCGCCATTCAGTGGTACAGCGCCTGCCTCACCGACGACATGCCCGACATCCGGCGTCAGGAAACGCTCTATCTCCTGGCCGTCGCCAACCTCCACGACGGCAGGCACGAGGAGGCTGAACGCCTCTTCTCGGAGGTGGTCCGGTTGACTGAAGCACTGGGCGGGCAGCAGTTTGAACTGGTCAGCACGCTGAACCTGTGGGCCAAGTCCCTGGAGGCGCGCGGCGAGGCTGCCGCTGCCGAACCCATTCGCCAGAGGCACCGGGCCGTGACGGCGGCGCTTGCCGACTACATGTGGGAGACGGACGACGCGACAGGCGATGTGATCCACCGGGCGATCGGCATACGGTTTCCAGCGTCCTTTCGCGGCTACCAGCGCACGGGCCTCAGCTTCGAAAGAAACGATGGAACGAGCGGAATCGTCTACTACGAGGTCCCTTCTCCACACCGGTCCAACGCAACGATCAAGCTACAGGTCAGCGATCTGCGCCCGGAGGTCGGCCTTGCCGGACTGGCCGACGAGGCCGTTTGGTGGCTGGGGGTGACCGATGCATCTTATCAGCAGGGACATTTCGTCGCCGGGAACGGACCCGATGCGCCAACAGGAATCCGGCGGCTTTGGCCCATCATCGAGAAGGATGGAGCCAGCTGGGTGCTGGAAACCTTCTTTGTGCCCTTCGGCCAGTTGCACATCCGTTTCTTTGTCACCCACGTGGTCGGGGAATTCGATCCGGATGATATCCGGACATTGCTGGCGGAATTCGACTGGCCGCGCGCGGACGGATAACTGGCTTGCCATCCAACCGATTCAGACTAGTCTATTAGACCAGTCTGACAGAGAACACGAACATGAAGCGCGTCGGCTCCTATGAAGCGAAAACCCACCTCCCTCGCCTGCTAGCGGAAGTCGAGGCAGGTGAAACAGTGATTATTACCCGTCATGGCGTGGACATCGCCAGAATCGTGCCCGCCCGAGCGGACGATTCGGCGTCGGTCGCCGACGTAGTCGCGCGGATGAAGGCACGGCGCGCACGTCGGCCCGCCATGTCGGCAGAGGAGATTCTGTCTGCCCGCGATGAAGGCCGCAAACCCGCCGAATGACACTGGTTCTCGACAGCTCCATCACCGCCTGCTGGTGCTTTCCAGATGAAACCGCTTCCTTAGCGGATCGGGCGTGGGAAGTGCTGCAGCAGGAGGGCGGCGCCGTACCGTCACTCTGGTGGTATGAAATCAGGAACGTGCTCGTCGTCAATGAACGCCGCGGTCGGATCCTCGCCGAGGATACGCGCGATTTTCTGACTGATCTGGCGGCACTGCCCATCGAGATCGCCGCGCCGGACCCGGGCGGCGATGCAATCCGCGTCGCCCGCAGGCACAGGCTGACGTTCTATGATGCGGCCTATCTCGATCTGGCTATCCGGCTAAACGCTACCCTGGCCACGCTGGACAAAGACCTGGTGAAGGCAGCCCGGTCGGAAGGCGTCAAGATCCTGACGTAGGCGCGGCCGGCCGCTCGATCATATAGACCACATGCCGGCTGAGCGGGTGGCCCACATGGAAGCGTGGGTGCTCGAAGTCCAGGTCCGGGCGATGGGTCATGCCCAGGCGGATCATCAGCCCCCAGGACGGTGTGTTCGCCAGGACGGTCCACGCGGCGATCCGGTCGCGCTTCGTGTTCTCCCAGCCCCAGGCGATGCTGGCCGCCGCCGCTTCCCGCGCGTAGCCCTTGCCCCATTCGGCCTCGGCCAGGCGCCAGCCGATCTCCAGTTCGTCGATAAGGCCGGTGCCTGGAAGGCTCGAATAGCGCAGGCCGCAGAAACCGATGAGGCGTTCGTCGGCGAGCGTCTCCACCGCCCAGAAGCACATGCCCTGTTCCGCCTGCCGCGCGATCTGGCCGTCGACCACCGCGTCCATCGCCTCGCGCGTCATGACGCCGCCCAAGTGCCGCATCACCGCTTCCGTATTGGTCGCCGCGGCGAAGGCGGGCTTGTCCGCCTCGCGCC
>CAMBYA010000115.1 GCA_945872035.1 Rhizobium sp. Q54 | reverse complement strand
GACGCCAAGTGAGGCTGGCGCGGCTCGGGCCGCCATGCATACTGTCTCTCGGGAAATCACAGGGGAGGAAGAATGACCGGCCGCTATCAGGTCATCGGCTCGCTATCGTCGCCGTTCTCGGTGAAGATGCGCGCGATCATGCGCTACCGTCGCCTGCCGCACGACTGGATCCTCAACACGAAGGAGGTCCAGGAGCGCACGAAGCACATCAGGCCGCCGATCATTCCCAAGGTGCACTTCCCCGAAGAGCCCGACGACGTCTGGCATGTTGATTCGAGTCCGATGGCATACTTGCTGGAGGAGCGGCACGGCGAGCGCTCGATCCTGCCGGACGATCCGGCCCACGCTTTCCTCGCCCACCTGCTGGAGGATTTCGGCGACGAGTGGGGCACCAAGATGATGTTCCATTATCGCTGGGTCGGCGAGGACAAGGGCGGCGACACCGACTATGTCTCCCACCTGATGCTTTATCCCGGGACCGGCCCGTCGAGCGACGACGCCCTGCGCGAGGCCGCCCACAAGTTCCGGGACTGGCAGGTGCCGCTTTGGCCTGTGGCCGGCATCGAACCACAGAACGTGCCGCTGATCGAGGCGATGTTCGGCCGCATCGTCAGCGCCTGGGACCTGGTGCTGCGCGACCAGAATTTCCTGTTCGGCTCGCGGCCGTCGCTGGGCGACTTCGGCTTCTACGGCCAGTTCTTCCAGTGCTTCTGGAACCCGGCGTCATTCAAGGTGATGATCCAGCAGTCGAAGCGCATGGTGCCGTGGCTGACGATCATCGACGACGCCTCGGGCGTCGAGGGCCGGTGGATGGCACCCGACGCGCCGCTGTGCGACGGGGTAAAGGAGCTGCTGTGGCTCGCGGGCGAGGTCTATCTGCCCTACCTGAATGCGACGCTCGACGCCGTCGAGGCCGGCCAGGAACGGCTGGAGATCCAGGTCCTCGATGGCATGATCCATTCCCAGAAGCCGATGAAATACCATGCGCGCTGCCTGCAGGTGATGCGCGAAAAGCTGGCGGCGCTCTCCGAGGCCGACCGCCGGAAGGTACAGCGCCTGCTCGAGGGCACCAGCGCCTGGCGCTATCTGGCGGCGTGAGGGCGCATGAAGCCGACGCTCGAGACGGAACGGCTGGTGCTGCGCCCGCAGGCCGAGAGCGATACGGTTGAATTGATCGCCATGAGCATGGACCCCGAGGTCATGCAGTTCGTCGGCGACGGCGCCATGACCCTGCAGGAATCCGAGGAACTGACGCTCGAGACCCTCGAGATGGAAGGACCGCTCGGCCGCTGGATCGTGACCGAGCGGGAAACCGGCCTGCTCCTCGGCTGGGTGGTGCTGACCCACCTGGACGACAGCGAGGACATCGAGGTCGGCTATGGCTTCAAGGTGCCAGCGTGGGGCAGGGGCTTCGCGACCGAGGCGACGAGGCGCCTGCTGCGCCATGGGTTCGATGATCTGGGCCTGCCGGAGATCGTCGCCGTGAGCCGCCCAGAGAACATTGCCTCGCACCGCGTACTGGAGAAGGCGGGCCTGCGGCGGCGGGGCCTGCGCGATGCGTTCGGCCTGCGCGACCTTTTTTACTTCGCCGCCCGCGCCGATGCGCTGGTTGCCAGTTAGCCCCTGAACCTCATCCAGAGCCCGTATGCCAGGCTTCCGGCCACCATGGCGGCGACGAACACGTAGACCTTGGTCATCCCGAAGGCGAGGCTGGTGAGGGCCGGGCCCGGACAGAAGCCGGCAAGGCCCCAGCCGATGCCGAACAGCACGGCGCCCGCGACCAGCCTGGGATCGATGTCGCGTCGGGTCGGTATCTCGAATTTCGCGGCAAACACCGGGCGTGCGGTCCGCTTTACCAGCAGGAATCCCGCGGCGAACACCGCGACGCCGCCGCCCATTACCAGGATCAGGCTCGGGTCCCACTGGCCTGTCACGTCGAGAAAGCCGAGCACCTTGGCGGGGTTGACCATGCCGGAGATGGCAAGGCCCGCACCGAAGATCAGGCCGCATAACAGTGGCACGAGAAGACGTCCCATGATCAGCTCCCGATGACGTGGCGGGTGACGAACACGGTCACCATGCCGATGCCGAGGAATATGCAGGACGCGACGATCCCGCGCGGCGACAGGCGTCCGATGCCGCAGATTCCGTGACCGCTGGTGCAGCCGGATCCCAGCCGCGTTCCCACGCCCACCAGCAGACCAGCCGCGATCAGCAGCGGCGTGTCAGCCTCGATGACGATCGCCGAGACATCGCCCAGAAGGACAAATCCAAGCCCGCTCACCGCCAGTCCGGCAATGAAGGCGAGGCGCCAGGTCATGTCGCCGCGCGTCGGCGGCAACAGCCCGCCCAGGATGCCGCTGATGCCGGCGATCCGGCCGCTCAGCAGCAACAGCAGCACCGATCCCAGACCGATCAGCATGCCGCCGATGAGCGCCGGTACCGGCGTGAAGTTCACTATTTCCATCATTGCCTCCTCAGATCGCCGATCCGTATGGGTCGGCGTAGAGCCGCTCCCGCAGATGTTTCACCGCGTCGTGGGTGGAAAGGAAGACCTGGCCCGGCGCCAGGTCCTCGATGAAGGACGTGCGCTGCAACCGGTCCATGACCGGCCCCTTGACCTCGGCGAGGTGCAGCGTGACGCCCGCGGCATGGAGTGTCTCGCGCAGTTCCTCGAGCGTTTCGAGCGCGCTCGCGTCGACCAGGCTGACCGAACTGCAGATCAGCACCACGTCGGTGATCTCCGGGTTCGCGGCCACTTCCGCGCGCAGGCTGTCTTCGAGATAGCCGGCGTTCGGGAAGAAGAGGTTCTCGTCGATCCGGAACAACAACACGCTCGGGTCGGTCCGCACCTTGTGCCGCTTGACGTTGCGGTAGTGCTCGGTATCGCCGACCTGGCCCACGACCGCGAAATGGGGGCGGCTGCTTCGCCACAGGTAAAGCATCAGCGACAGCGCGATGCCGGTGATGATGCCGGTCTCGACTCCGACGGCCAGCACGATCAGGAACGTCACGGCCTGCGCGGCGAAGTCGGCCTTGTTGTACTGCCAGGTGCGGCGAAAGCTGCGCAGGTCGATGAGTTGGGTAACCGCGACGACGATGGTCGCCGCCAGCACCGCCTGCGGCAGGTAGTGGAACAGCGGCGTCAGGAACAGGACCGAGATCGCCAGCAGCAGCGCCGTCAGGATCGAGGCGAGCGGCGTGTTGGCGCCGGCGGCGAAGTTCACCATGGAGCGGGCAAAGCCGCCCGCCACAGGGCTAGCGCCAGTAAAGGCGGCGGCGATGTTCGCGGCGCCGAGACCGACCAGTTCCTGATCCGCGTCCACTTTCTGCCGGCGCTTCGCCGCGAGCGCCTTGGCGACGGAGACGCTCTCCAGGTAGCTCACGAACGCGATCAGCGCCGCCGCGGGCAGCAGCGCCTGCCAGATTCCCATGTCCGCGCTCGGCAGCGTCAGGGGCGGCAAGCCTTCCGGGATCGCGCCGACGATGGCGACGGAGGCGGTCTCGGCGAGCCGCCAGCCCGCGGTGACGGCAATGCCGAGGATCACCGCCAGAAGCGGGCTGGAGCGGGTGATGAACTGGGTGGTCAAAGGCGGGATTTCGAGGCGCTGCAGAAGTCTGGTGAGCGGGCTGCGCATCATCAGGAGGATCGCCAGAGCGCCGCCGCCGATCGCCAGCGTCGCCGGGTTGGTCTCTCCGATATGGCGGACCACGTTCACGATGGTCGCGAAGGCTTCGCCGCGGGGGATGTCGATGCCAAGCAGGTACTTGATCTGGCTGATCAGGATCAGGATGGCGGCGGCGCTGGTGAATCCCGAGATCACCGGATGGCTCAGGAAATTCACCAGGAAGCCGGCGCGCACCAACCCGAGCACCAGCAGGATCAAGCCAATCAGCAGCGACAGGACCAGCGCGTTGGCGATGTAGGACTCGCTGCCGGGAGCCGACAGGGCCGAGAGCGCGGTCGCCGTCATCAGCGAGGCGATGGCCACCGGCCCGACGGCGAGGGCCCGGCTCGATCCGAAGATGCCATAGAGGATCGGCGGCGCGATGCTGGCATAAAGCCCGATCTGCGGCGGAAGCCCGGCCAGCATCGCGTAGGCCATCGCCTGGGGAACCAGCATGATCGCCGTGATCAGACCGGCGGTCAGGTCGCCTGGCAGGTCCCGCGCGGAATAGGCACGGCCCCAGGACAGAATCGGGACATAGCGCGCCAGCCACCGCATCACTTGCCCGCCGGCTTGCAGAATACGCCGTAAAGCGACTCGATCACCGGCAGGATCTCGGTCCGCGCCAGGGAGTAGCGGATAGAGGTTCCTTCGCGCCGGGCGGCCACCAGTCCTTCTGCTTTCAGCCGGGCCAGGTGCTGCGACAGGGTCGATTGGCGCATGCCCAGCAGGCCGGCCAGTTCGCCGACGGGCCTTTCGCCCTGCGATAGCTGGCACAGCACGAGCAGCCGTTGCGGGTGGGCGATCGAGCGCAGGAAATCGCACGCGCGTCCGGCGTTTGCCTGCATGTCGCCGAGCGTGATGTCCGGATTAATATTCATAAGTACGAATATATGAATATATTTCTCTCCAGCGCAAGCGGATTGATGGTCGGCCCGTTGCGGCGGGGATCGTCTGAATCCTGTCTGCTTGCGGCGGACAGGGCGCATGATTATGTTCGCGGCCACAGCGGCATCATGACCCGGTAGCGTACAGAATGTTCAGAGGTTCGATCACGGCGCTGATCACCCCGTTCAAGGACGGCGAGGTCGATCAGGCGGCGTTCCAGTCTTTCGTCGAATGGCAGATCCGAGAGGGCACGCACGGGCTCGTCCCGGTGGGCACCACGGGAGAGTCGCCGACCCTGAGCCACGAAGAGCACAAGCGCGTGGTGGAGCTGTGCATCGAGGCCGCCGCTGGCCGCGTGCCGGTGATGGCTGGCTCGGGCTCCAACAGCACCGAGGAAGCGATCGCCCTGACGCGCCACGCCAAGCAGGCCGGCGCCGACGCCGCGCTGGTGGTGACGCCGTACTACAACAAGCCGACGCAGGAAGGTCTCTACGCGCATTACAAGGCAATTGCGGAAGCGGTCGACATCCCGATCTTCATCTACAACATCCCGGGCCGCTCGGTGGTGAATATGTCGGTCGAGACCATGGCGCGGCTGGCCGAGTTGCCCAACATCGTCGGCGTCAAGGACGCGACCGGCGATCTGACGCGCCCAAGCCTGCAGCGCTGGAAGATCGGTCCCGACTTCATCCAGCTGTGCGGTGACGACGGCATCGCGCTGGGCTTCAACGCCCATGGCGGCGTGGGCTGTATCTCGGTCGCCGCGAATGTGGCGCCCAATCTGGTGTCCCAGTTCCAGAACGCCACGTTGCAGGGGAACTTTGCCCGCGCGCTGGAGTTGCAGGACCAGCTCATGCCTCTGCATCACGCGCTTTTCATCGAAACCAACCCGACGCCGGCCAAGTATGCGGCCAGCCTGCTGGGCAAGTGCACCGACGAAGTGCGCCTGCCGATGGTCCCGGTGACCGAGCCCACTCGTCAGATCGTTCGCGCGGCGATGGAACATGCCGGGCTTTTGTAATGGCCAAGAAGAAGGAAGAACCGGTTCGCAAGCTCGTCGCCGAGAACCGTAAGGCGCGCTACAACTACTTCATCGAGGAGACTCTCGAGGCCGGCATCATGCTACAGGGCTCCGAGGTGAAGTCGCTGCGTCTGGGCCAGTCCAACATCGCCGAGTCCTATGCCGAGGCGAAGGACGGCGAGATGTTCCTGGTGAACGCCTACATCCCCGAATACAACCAGGCCAGCTACCTGAACCACGAGACGCGGCGGCCCAGAAAGCTGCTGCTGCGCAGCCGCGAGATCGAGAAGCTGTCCCAGGCGATCCGCCGCAACGGCATGACCGTGGTGCCGCTCAAGCTCTATTTCAACGACCGCGGCATGGCCAAGCTGGAGCTGGGCCTCGCCAAGGGCAAGAACGTGGTCGACAAGCGCGAGACCGAAAAGGCCCGCGACTGGCAGAAGCAGAAGGCCCGGCTGATGCGGGCGCGGGGGTAGGGCGGACCGATGGTCCGCCCTGGGTCCCGACAGTCAGCGGCAGCGTACGTTGCCGCGGTCGATTTCGTGGCCGATCGCCGCGCCCGCGCCCGCGCCGATCAGGGCACCCAAGCCCCGTGAATCGCCGGGGGCGATCGCCGCGCCCAGCACCGCGCCGCTGACGCCGCCGACGATCAGGCCGGTGGTGCCGTCCGAACGGCGGCAGTAATAGCGGCCGTCGCGCCCGCGGTAGAGGCGGTCGTCCCTCGACATCCTGCGTTCCTGGTAGCGCCGCGTGTCTTCACGGTAGTAGACGCCCGCATCGTAATATCCATAGCGTGGGTCCGGGCGGTCGTAATCATAGCTTTCATAGGTGACATAGCCAGACTGGTGGTGGCCGCCACTGCTGGAACCGCAGGCTCCGACGAGTGCCGCGGCGCCAAGGATGGCCGACATGAGCACAATACGCATTTGATCCTCCCGATCAGGTGTTCCGGCCGTTGCGGCCGTCGCATGACAGGCGAACGGGGTGGGGATCGAATGGTTCCGGTTTACGAGCAGATTTCCGTCATGTGACAAGGCTTGGGATTTGCCGAGGACGGAACATCATACGGGCCTCGGCGCCATAGCCGGCGAGCTTGTCCGCCAGCGCAGGATCATCAACCGGCATGAAGCCATGCCTCCGCCAGAATGGGGCAGCGTCATAGACAGCGACGAGGGAGACGCTCGGCAGGCCGGCTGCATCGGCGTGGGCCAGCAGCCGCCGGGCGATGGCGGATCCGGCTCCGGTTCGCCGTGACCTCGGCAGCAACGCCAGATCGTGGATGTAATAGGTCGAGGCGTTTTCGGGAATCCGCTCCAGCAGCGTATTCAGCGCCGGCGGGCGCAGGTAGTGCCACGGATGGCTGATGACGTAGCCGGCCGGCTCACCGTCCACCTCCAGCATGAAGCAGCCGTCGGGATAGAGCCTCTGGCGTTCGGCGAAGACGAAGGCATGTTCGGGCAACGCGGTATGGATCGCCGCCGCGATGGCGTCGACGGCGGGGATGTCGGCTGGTGTCATGAGTCGCCAATGGGCGTTTGCTTCACCCACAATCGTCATCCCCGCGCACGCGGGGATGACGGGGATATGAGGGATTTTGCAAAACACATCTTACGTTGTGACGTAACCATTGAGCTGCGGAAGACGATAGAATACCTGCAACCAAACGGCAGGAGCCAGCA
>CAMBYA010000114.1 GCA_945872035.1 Rhizobium sp. Q54 | reverse complement strand
AATCTGTTCGGCCGCGTTCCGATCGGACTGCGCAGCGCCGTCAACGAGGGCGCGTTCACCCGCCTGACGCTGATCCTGATCGCCGTCGTCTTCCTGGCGCTGTTCCTGATCATGCCCCTGATCCTGGTGTTCGTGGAGGCGTTGCGCCAGGGCGCCGGCGCGTATTTCGAGGCACTGAAGGATCCGGACGCGCTGTCGGCCATGCGCCTGACGCTGACGGTCGCGGTCATCGCCGTACCGTTCAACATCGTGTTCGGCCTGGCCGCGTCCTGGGCCATCGCCAAGTTCGAGTTCCGCGGCAAGAACCTGCTGATCTCGCTGATCGACCTGCCGTTCTCGGTCTCGCCGGTAATCTCCGGCCTGGTCTGGGTGCTGCTGTTCGGCTCCCATTCAGTACTGAGCCCCTGGCTGCAGGCGCACGACATCCAGATTCTGTTCGCGCTGCCCGGCCTGGTGCTCGCCACCATGTTCGTCACCTTCCCGTTCGTGGCCCGCGAACTGATTCCGCTGATGCAGGAGCAGGGCACCACCGACGAGGAAGCCGCGCTGAGCCTTGGCGCCAGCGGCCTGCAGACCTTCTGGCACGTCACCCTGCCCAATGTGCGCTGGGCGCTGGTCTACGGGGTCCTGCTGTGCACGGCCCGCGCCATCGGCGAATTCGGCGCCGTTTCCGTCGTCTCCGGACACATCCGCGGCCAGACCAACACCATGCCGCTGCACGTGGAGATCCTTTACAATGAGTATAGTTTCGTCGGCGCCTTTGCCGTCGCTTCGGTCCTCGCCCTCCTTGCCCTCGTCACACTGGGAATCAAGTCAGTCCTCGAGTGGCGTTACGGAAACCAGCTGGCCTCAGGCCACCGGCACTAGGAAACCCAGCGTGCATATTTCGATCAAGAACATCACCAAGCAGTTCGACCGCTTCCCGGCGCTGGGCGGCGTATCGCTGGAAATCGGCTCCGGCGAGCTGGTGGCCCTGCTCGGCCCGTCCGGATCGGGCAAGACCACGCTGCTGCGGTCCATCGCCGGCCTGGAGCACCCGTCGTCGGGGCAGATCCTGTTCGACGGCGAGGACGTGTCCAATCTGTCGGTGGGCGAGCGCCGCATCGGCTTCGCGTTCCAGTCCTATGCCCTGTTCCGCCACATGACGGTGCTGAACAATGTGGGGTTCGGCCTGAAGGTCCGGCCGCGCAAGACCCGGCCGAGCCGCGCCGAAATCCGCGAACGCGCGCTCGAGCTGCTCGACCTTGTGCAGCTCGGCGGGCTGGAGAACCGGTTTCCGTCGCAGCTTTCAGGCGGCCAGCGGCAGCGCGTGGCGCTCGCACGGGCGCTCGCCATCGAACCGCGCGTGCTGCTGCTCGACGAGCCGTTCGGCGCGCTCGACGCCAAGGTCCGCAAGGAGCTGCGCCGCTGGCTGCGCCAGCTGCACGACCGGCTGGGCCTGACCACCATCTTCGTCACCCACGACCAGGAGGAGGCGCTCGAGCTGGCCGACCGCGTCGTGGTGATGAACAAGGGCGAGATCGAGCAGGCCGGAACACCCGTGGAAGTCTATGACGACCCGGCAACCGCGTTCGTCAGCGAGTTCCTCGGCACGGTGAACACCTTCCAGACCACGCTGAACGACGGCATCGCCGAGGTGCTGGGCACCGAATTTCCGGTGGCCGACGCGGACGTTGGCGAAGGCCCGCAGCGCCGCCACGGACCCGCCATCGCCTATGTCCGCACCCACGAGATCGAGCTGCTGTCGCGCGAGCATGCCGTGGGCATTCCCGCCATCGTCCGCGCCGTGTTCCCGTTCGGCGGCGCCATCCGCGTCGAGCTGGCGGTCGAGGGCTACGACATGCCGATCCAGGTGGAGGTGCCGCGCGCCTTCTTCGAGGCGGGCGAGGTCCAGGTCAATTCGGGCCTGTTCGTGCGCGCCACCAACGCCCGGGTGTTCCCGCAGTTCAACTAGCCTGCGGGCATAGCCTCCCGCGCAAACGCTGCTATCATCCGCCCTGAACAGGGAGGATCAGCATGTCACTCAAGGGACGTGTCGCCATTGTCACGGGCGGCAACAGGGGAATCGGCAAGGGGATCGCGCTGGGTCTGGCGCAGGACGGCGCCGACCTCGCCATCAACTACCGCGGCAACGAGGACGAGGCGCGCAAGACGCTGGACGAGGTGCGCGCGCTCGGTGTTCGCGCCGAGATCTACCAGGCCGGCGTCGACGATTACGCCGCCGTGCGCGACATGGTGGCGAAGGTCGCCGCCGATTTCGGCCAGATCGACATCCTCGTGAACAATGCCGGCATCGCCAGCAAGGGCCGTTCGGTCGCCGACACCGACCCGGAGGAATTCGAGAAGGTCGTGCGTACCCACGCCTTCGGCACCTTCTACGCCACCCACGAAGTGATCCCGCACCTGCGCAAGCGTCCGCGCGGCGACATCATCATGGTGTCCTCGGCCGCCACGCGCCGCTGGATGGCCAACGGCGCGCCCTACAATGTCGGCAAGGCCAGCATCGAGGCCCTCGCCTTCGGCGTCGCCAAGGAAGAGCGCGCCAACAACATCCGCGTCAACGTGGTCGCCCCGGGCGTGGTCGAGACCGACATGGGCCGGCGCCTGCTGAAGGCCCGCGGCGTCAACGACCCGCGCGACGCCGACGCAACGGCCCCGTTCGGCCGCGTGTGCCAGCCGGAGGACCTGTCCAATGTGGTGCGTTGGCTGGTGTCGGAGCAGAACAGCTATGTCACGGGCGAACGGATTTACGTGGATGGATTGGCGGGGGTTTAAACCCGCTCAACTGTCATCCCGGCCTTCGCCCGGATGACAACCAGCTTTACCGCTTCAGCGCCTCTTCCACGAAATCCAGCCGGTCCTGGCCCCAGAACATCTCGCCGTCGACGAAGAAGGTCGGCGCGCCGAAGGCGCCGCGGTCGGCGGCTTCCTGGACGTTGGCCTTCAACTGGTCCTTGATGTCCTCGCGGGCGATGCCGGCCTGGTAGGCCGCCACGTCCAATCCGGCTTCCTGCAGCAGCTTGGGCCACACATCGTCGGCGCCGATGTTGAGGCTCTTGAGCCACATGCCCTCGAACATGGCCTTCGCGTAGGCTTCGAACTCGCCGCGTTCCTGCGCCACCAGCGCGCCGCGCAGCGCGGGCACGATCTTCACCTCGGCCATGTGCGGATTTGGGTTGAGCGTCACGCCGTAGCGGCGGGCGAATCGCTGCAAATCCATGCCGCCATACTTGCCCTTGTTGGGCACGGTCATCGGCGGCCGGTTGCCGGTGAGCTGGAACAGGCCGAGCGTCAGCATGGGCCGCCACACCACTTCGCAGCCGGTGCGCTCGATGATGCCGGGCATGCGGGTCCACGCCAGATAGGTCGGCGGGCTCATGAAATCGAAGAAGAATTCGAGGGTCTTGCCCATTACCAGGGTTCCTTCCAGGGACGCAGCTCGGTCTCGTGGGTCCAGGCGCTGCGGTGCTGCGAGTGAATGGCGAAATAGGTGTCGGCGATGGCCTCGGGCGCGAGCACGCCGTCGGCGGGGCGCTCCTCGAACACCTTGGGCATCATCTTGCGGATCAGCGGCGTATCGATGGGGCCGTCGATGATCACATGCGCGACGTGGATGTTCTTCGGGAACAGCTCGCGCCCCATGGACTGGGCGAGCGCCCGGAGCGCGTGCTTCGACCCCGAGAACGCCGCCAAATTGGCCTTGCCGCGCAGCGCCGACGTGGCGCCGGTGAACAGGATGGTGCCCTTCTCGCGCGGCTCCATGACCTTGGCCACCTCGCGGCCCATCAGGAAAGCGCCGAAGGCGTTGACCCGCCAGACCCGCTCGTAATCCGCCGCCGAATGCTGGGCGATGGGCGAATGGGTGCCGATCGCGGCGTTGTAGACCGCCACCTCGATGGGGCCGACCTCGCGCTCGATATGCGCCACCATGTCGACCATCTGGCCCTCGTCGGTCGAATCGACGCCGTAGGCATGGGCGGTGCCGCCCTCGGCGACAATCTCGCCGACCAAATGGTTCAGCTTGTCCACGTTGCGCCGGGCGACGCAGGCGGTGTAGCCGGCGCGTGCGAAGCGTTTGGCGATGGCGCCGCCGGTGGCGACACCCGCACCAACGACGAGGACGACGGGCTTCATGACGGAATCCGGTCGCCGTAGAGTTCCAGCAGGCCGCGCGGGTCGCAGTAATCGACCCATTTGCGGATCTTGCCACCCTTCAGGGTGAACACGCTGCACACCGGGAGCCTGAGCACTTCGGCGCCGCTCTTGTCGCGATAGCTGTCCACATGCTCGAAGAACACCAGGTCGTCGATGGCTTCCTGGGTGCCGAGCTTGGGGACGATCTTCACTACCGGCGCGTTGCCGCCGATGTCGCTGAACAGGATCTCCTTGACCTGCGCCTTGGTCATGGTCGGGAAACCGGTCAGGCTGTAGGTGCCTTCCTCGGACAGGTAGAGGTCATAGCCGTCCCAGACATGCTGGCGCGTGCCGCCCTCGAACGCCTTGTAAAGCGCGATGATGATGCGAAGGTTGGTAAGGGCTTTCGGATCCCTTGGTGGCATGGGTCTCTCCTGCTGATTGCCGGCGGGACCACGGCTCTCCCCTTCCCGTCCGGCGAATGAGCGGGCATGATAGGAAGTGTCTGGACCGCAAGTCCAGCGGGGCCGACCGAGGAAACGACGAATGTCACGATTCACGATCTGCTGCGCACCGGTCGCGATCTGCTGCGCACCGGTCGCGATCTGCTGCGCGCTGGCCGTGCTGCTGCCCGCGACCGCCTGGGCCGGCAGCTACCGCGCCGGTCCGCTGGGCGCCTGGGACCAGAACGGCGAGTTTTCCTGCGAGGGCGGCGATCTGCTGGTGTTTCCCGGCGGCGACTACGCCGTGGTCCCGCACGAGGCCGACGAGATGACCTTCGCCCTGATCGACAGCCGCACCGGCCGCGCCAAGGTGGGCGGCAGCGCCGCCGCCGACCTGGAGAAGCTCAGGGCCGATCCCGCCCTCTGCGCCGGTCCCATTGACTGCGAAGACTGGGAAGCGGTCGGCAACGCCATCAAGCAGTGCTGGCAGGACGACGCGCCGCTCAACTAGAAGATAGCAGCTTGAGCCCGGCGATTCCGCAGGCGATCAGCCCGATGCAGCCCAGCCGCAGCGCCGTGGCCGGCTCGCCGAACAGCACCACGCCCGCGACCACCGTGCCGACGATGCCGATGCCGCTCCACACCGCATAGGCCGCGCCCAACGGCACATGCCGCAGCGCCAGCCCCAGCAGCCCCAGGCTGATGACGATGCTGGCCACCGTGAACACCGACGGCCACAGCCGGGTGAAGCCGTGCGACTGCTTCAGCCCGAGCGCCCAGCCGATCTCGAACAGCCCCGCAAGGCCCAGATACACCCATCCCATCGCAGACCTCTTCGGTCGTAGCGGGGCCGTCCCCACGATGTCGATGAAACGCCAGGTCGTCCTAGCCATCCTGAACATAGGCGGGAGCCGGGGCCGGTCTAATGGCCGGGCGGAATATCAGCCATGCGCTGGCACAGGAGCGCAGCATGCCGGAACCGGTCGTCCCAGTCGCCACCCTCGATGGTCTCGAACCGGAAGCCATGGTCCCGAAGCAGCCGCTCGCAGAACCCGTGAAACCTCACACGCTCGCGCATGTCGCCGAAATAGCGCGTGCCGTCGTTAACCCAGGCGACCTCCGGCGACAACAGCAGGTAGAGATCGGGTCTATCCATGGTATCGAGGATCGCCTGCAACGCCGGATCGATCTTATCCATCAGCATCAGCGACCAGACGGCGGTCTGCAGCGGATCGGTATCCTCGAAGAACAACGGGCCGGCGCTCCTCGCCAGCGCCTTGCGCATGGCCATGTGCGTCACTGCCAGATCGACGAAATGCCGCAACTCCCAGCCGCTGCCCTGACGGTAATGGACATCGTAGGCCCTGCCATATTCAAGCATGCAACGGGTCGAGAAGTGCGCCGCGAGCCGGGTGGCCAGTGTCGATTTGCCGGTACTTTCCGGCCCGGTCAGGCAGATGCGCTTCTGGAAATAGGGCCGTACCGGGCCGGGAATCATGTCCCAGTGACGCACCGGATCGGCCCGCACCGCGGTTCCCGTTATCGAGAATATCTCACGCTCGGGATCGATCAGGATCGGGCTGGCCTCCAGCTCCGCCGCGAGCCGGAAGACATAGGGCTCCGATCCGTAGACCTCGTCGATCGGTTCTGGATGGAATTCACGGATGGCGGCGCGCCA
The DNA here is from genome assembly GCA_945872035.1 of Rhizobium sp. Q54. Classification (GTDB taxonomy): domain Bacteria; phylum Pseudomonadota; class Alphaproteobacteria; order SMXS01; family SMXS01; genus RI-34. The sequence goes on along the minus strand of CAMBYA010000114.1, from coordinate 1,048 downwards.
TATGGCCCAGAAGTCGGGATGGTCCGCAGGCTCCTGCGGAATCTCGCGGTGCATGTGCAGAACGCGGCACCCGGGCAGCAGATCGGCCATCCAAGCGGCGCGAAGAGCGCCAGGAATGGGCTCGGCATCGATCGAGCAGACTAGGACGGTCAATTGGTCGCACAGGAGCGCCGCCGTCTCGCACATGAAGACGTGCCCGGCATGCGGCGGCAGGAACTTACCCAGCAGGAAGCCTCGTTTCGTCATGCGGCTGCCCCGCCGTCAGCAGCACGGCGCCAAAACCGCAGCCCCAGCAGGCAAAGCACGAGGAAGATGCCGTAGAGCACGGCGGTGGGCACCAGCCCCTTGACGACGAACAGGGCGATGGCCAGCACATCAACCACGATCCAGAAATACCAGCTTTCGAGATAGCGGCGGGATTGCAGGTACTGGGCGATCACACTCAGCACGGCGACCGAGCCGTCCCAAAACGGATAGGCGGCATCAGTGAAACGGTGCATCAAGGTGCCCCAGACGGCGATGCCGACTAGCCCGCAGACCAGCCATCCCGCAACGGCCCACGACGACAGGCGCGCGACTAGGACCAGTCCACGGTCATCCTGCCGCTGGCGCCAGTGCCACCAACCGTAGAGCTGGATGGCGAAGAAATAGACTTGAAGGAGAGCGTCGCTGTAGAGCTTCTCGCCGAAGAACACCCAGGCGTAGAGCGCGACCATGAGCAGCCCGAACGGGTAGTTCCAGATCGACCGCCTTACCACCAGCGCCACATTGACCAGCCCGAGCAAAGCCGCGACGATCTCGATGGTCCGGCTCTCAAGCATCTCCATCAGAAATCCCAGGGCCGTCTCCCTCGCCTCTCCTGCCAAACCGTGCAAAGATAGTTGCACAGACGATGCGGATTGAAATCAGCATTGTGACCTCGGCCGCCGTGCTACTCCTCGCTTGACTTGCCGGCTTCTGGCGCTATGGTCGCGCCCTTCAAATCGATGCGCCTTGCGCAACTAGGAGTCGTTAACATGGCGAAGCCGACCACCATCAAGATCCGGCT
>CAMBYA010000113.1 GCA_945872035.1 Rhizobium sp. Q54 | reverse complement strand
GGCTCTGGTCGATCTCGACAGGGCCAGGAAGATCGGCAGCAAGAATCCCCGTCTGCTGTTCTTTAGCTTCTTCCTGAAGCAACGGGCGGGCGATCAGGCGGCGGTCATGGCTGAAATGGATGCCCTGGCGGCGCAGAATCCGCAACTGGCCGCGTCCCTGCTTCGGTACAGCCGACGCTCACTCGACCCCAACTCGGAGCAGGCGCTGCAGATCGAGCTTGTGGAACGCTTCATCCGCGGGGAAATGGACGAACTCGACAGGGTCCTCGACCGGCTGCTGGCGATCCACCCCGGTGACCTGCAACTCATCGTCAGGAAGGCCCTGCCCGCGGCGAATCGCGGCGACTGCCGCAAGGCACTGGAACTGATGGATCAATCACGGGCGATTTCCGACACCGTGCCCCTGCTGGTCGCGGCGCGCTCCCAGTGCCTCGCGCAACTGGGCGAGGCGGAGAAGGCGGCGGAAACGGTCGAAAAGGCTGTGGCCATGCGTCCCGAGGACCTGGGCATGCGCCGCCAGCAGATATTCATAATGCACCGCGCCGGACGCTATGCCGAGGCACTCGCGGAAGCCGACAGGATCATCGCCGCCGAGCAAGCCGGACAATACGAGAAGGCCATGCGCATCTCGTCGCTTTACGCGCTGGGCCGCCTGGCGGAAGCGGCGCCCGAGGCCACCACCTATTTGAAGGAGTATGGCTCGGTCGAGAATACCGTTCCCTCGATCGTCAACCTGATGGCCATAAGGCTGCAGCGGGAGCCGACCTGGGACATGGCGGGCGCCCTCCTCGACGCCTACCAGCCGACAAGCGAGTACCAAGACTACTACAACTATATCCTGGCCCGGACGGCGATGCACCGGAACGACCCCGCGACGGCCGTGAAGCTGCTGGCGGCGATCGCCAGCGACGGCGCCATCGCCTATGCGTCTGCCGACGCGGTCTTCCGGCCGCTGTGGAACCGGCCCGATTTCAAGACGCTGTTCGACCCCGCGGTGCTGGCGCGGCGGAGCTTCAACCTGTCCTACGCACGTCACCGGGACTATCCAGACAATCTGATCGCCGCGGTCAACGCCATCAAGGCGCTCGCCAATGTGGGCTGCCGCGCCCAGGCCTTGGACTACGCACGGCGGCTTGAGGCGAGTGCGCCGCGCTATGGGTCATGGTTCGAGGACGGCCAGTCGCTCTACATCACCGAGGCCGAGATCGCCCTCCTGCACGCGACGCCGGCCGAGGCCCGCGCCAGATTCGAGGCCGGCCTGGCCGTGATCGACAGCCAGAGGACGGCGCCGTTGCGCATCGCGTATGCCAACCTGCTGCTCGATCTGGGCGACGCCGCCGCCGCGCTGGTGCAGGCGGATGCCGCGACCCGCGAGCACCTCAACAATCTGGGCTACGCCAAGATATGGAACCTCCGGGCGTTCGCCTATCAGGCGACCGGCGACAGGGCGAAGCGCGACGAAGCGCTCGCCTGGCTGAAGGGGCATTCGACCGAAGGCGCATGGCCGGCGCTGGAGGCGGTCGGCATGATCGACTCCCTCAACGCCGCCATCGACATCGTCGAGAAGGCAGGCGAAAATCCGCTGCAGGCGCAGGCCATCCTGACCAGCCTTCACCGCATGAACGGCATTCCCGAGCCGACCGAGCGCGCGAAGCAGCGGGCGTCGTTCCGCGCCCGCCTGATCGCGGATGCAAGGATGCAGCGACTGCTGGAACAGGTCGGCAAGGTGATGGACAAGCCGTGGTACGCCACCTGTGCGCTGACCGAGGCGGAGCTTAGGGAGAAGCCCATGCTGTTCCCGCTCGAAACGGCCGGTGCGGCTCAGTCCTCAATCTCACCCGGCCAATAAGTCTCCCTGATCCCCGCGCCGGCGTCGAACTTGGCCTGCACCTCTTCCATCCTGGCGATGGCGGCGGGCTGGCCGGAGAATTCCTGGAAGATCTTCTGGTCGTTCATGATGGCGTCGGTCAGCGGGTTTTCTTCCGCCTGGGCCAGCATGCGCTTCATGCCGGCGAGGGCGTCGGGCGGGTGGCCGGCCATGCGCCTGGCCCAGGCCAGCGCGGCCTCGACCGCCGTGCCTTGCGGCACCACCCTGTTGATGCCGCCCAGATCATAGATGCGCTGTGCCTTCACCGGGGCGCCGTCTAGCACCATCTCGGCCGTCACCGTGCGGCCGATCAGGCGGACGAGGCGGCTCGTTCCGCCGATGCCGGTGCCGACGCCGATGCGCACCTCGGGCTGGCTGAAAACCACCTGCTCCTCGGCCACGCGCAGGTCGCAGGCCCAGCCGATCTCGCAGCCGCCGCCCGAGGTGTCGCCCGAGATGGCGGCAATCGAGACCACCGGGGTTTTCGACAGCTCGTCGAGGCAGCCGAACCAGCCGCTCGACGGGCCGGTGACCTCCTTGCGCTGGAACCGGTTGGACAGGTCGCGCAGCCAGGCGTGCTCGAACCAGTGGCCGGGCACGCCCGATGCCAGCACGGTCACCCGCGCGCCGCCCTCGCGGGCCTTGATCAAGGTCTGCCACAGCTCGTAAATCCCGGCGAACGAGCCATGATTGTTGATGGCCGGATTGGTCATGGTGACCAGCGCGACCCCGTCAGAGGGCCATTCGAGCGTGACGACACCCATCAGCGACGGCCCTCCACGTAATCGGCCACGACGTTGTGAAACAGCCGCACCCGCAGTTCCTGGTCGCACAGCACCATGCCCCGGAAGCCGTCCGAGCTGAGCCCCTGCTGCACCGCGCCGAGATTGGCGCCGTCCTGCTCCAGCACCTTGGAGATGATCGGGTTGAGGTCCATGTCGAGCACGTCGCGGTAGTGGCGCGGCAGCTTGTCCTTCGGGATCACCCGGTGGGTGTATTCGGGCTTGGGCGCGCCCGGCGGATAATGGGCCATGATGATCAGGTCGTAGTAGCACAGGTTCGGGTCGGTCGGGTGCGGCCGATAGCGGAATCCGGTGATCGATTCCGAGGTGACGTTCCACGAGACGTTCGGGAAGAGCGTGTAGTGGTAGACGTCGGAAAGCTGCGCGTCATGCATATTGCGGTAGGGCAGATAGGTCACCACGTCCTGCACCCCCCGCTTCTGCCGCTGGATTTCCAGCCGCACGTCCTTCGGCGTCCAGCCCGGGTCCGGCACCATGCCGCGCATGCCCATATAGACTTGCAACTCGGGACCGGGCTTTTCCTGGTCCGGATAGCGCGGATCGGCGGTGCCGTATTCATTGACCATGCGGCTGTGGATTCCCAGCAGCTCGACGACGGCCATGCCGTTCGCCCACTGCATCATCTGCGGATGCAGCGCCTGGAAGTGATAGCTTTCGTTGAAGGCGTCGCAGGCGGCCTTCCAGTTGCACGCCCACTCGAAGGTCTTGTAGTCGACGATGTCCCACTTGCCGATCTCGTAGGCGTCGAGATGGGCGGGCAGCGGATCGAGGAACTCCAGCAGCGACTCGCCGCCCGGCTCCATCCGGAAGAACACCCAGCCGGCCCAGATGTCGGTCTCGACCGGCTCCATGCCCAGCGCGTGGGCAGGCACACCGCCCCGGAACTGGGGATAGGTTTCCACGTCGGGAATGTGCTGCAGCACGCCTTCAATGTTCCACTGCCAGCCGTGATAGCCGCATTGGAAGGCCTCGACATGGCCGCAGCCCTCGCCGTTCAGGACCAGCCGGTTCCCGCGGTGCTGGCAGACGTTGTAGAAGCCGCGGATGCGCCGGTCGTGGCCGCGCACGAACACGAAGCTTTCCTTGCCGAGCGAATAGGTGAAGGTGTCGCCCGGCTCCGGCAGGTCGCTTTCGCGGCACGCCATGTTCCAGACCCGGCGCCACATGCGGGTCCATTCCAGGTCCATCCACTCGCGGGAATGGAAGCGTGCGCCGGATATGCGCTCGCTCCCCAGGTCGGGCAGCGGCGCGGCCGCGTCGACGGGCGGCGTGTGCCGCACGGCCTCCTCGGGCTTCGTAGCCATACAGACGTCTCCCCGATATACTTCGACAGCATAAAAAACGGGGTGGAAGATTCAATGATTAAGCTGACCTTCTGTCTGCGACGGCTGCCGCACCTGACGCACGAGCAGTTCCATGACTACTGGCTGAACCATCACGGCCCGCTGGTGCGCAGCGTCATGAAGGACATCAGGGTGAAGCGCTACGTGCAGACCCACGCGCTGGGCGAGCCGGCGCTGTCGGCCGGCCTGCAGGCCGCGCGCCGCGCGCCCGAGCCGTTTGACGGCATCGCCGAGCTGTACTGGGAGTCGCGCGAGGAGCTTGCCGCCGTCGGCGCTGATCCGGCTGGCAGAAGGGCGGGCGCTCTGCTTTTGGAAGACGAGCGGACTTTCATCGACTTGGCCAACTCGCCGCTCTGGTACAACGAGGAACACGAGATCATCGGCCTCGAGGAAACCGCGAATGCGCGCTGACGGCGATTACGGCCGCGACCCGTTCGGCAAGGCGGTTCAGGAGGCCGAATATGGCGACCGCATCTCCACGCAGGAGGACCGCGAGCGCCTGGCGCCGCAGATCCGGCAGCTGGCCGAGCAGGGCTATGTGATCGTCCCGAACGCGCTGTCGCCCGCCCAACTCGAGGCAATCCGCGCCGGCCTGGACGACGTCAACAGCGGCACCGGTTTCGCCCGCAGCGCCTTCCTCGGCGAGAAGACCCAGCGCCCCTATGGCCTGCTGGGCAAGACCGAATCCGTCTGGCCGCTGGCGGCGCACCCGGACGTGGTCGCCATCTGCGAGGCGCACATGGAGGACCAGATCCAGCTGTCGAGCCTGACGGCGGCGACGCTCCATCCGGGCCAGCCGGCCCAGACGCTGCACCGCGACGACGGCTTCTACAACCTGCCGGACCCGCACGGCCCGCTGTCGGTGTCGACCATCTGGGCGCTGGACGACTTCACCGCCGAGAACGGCGGAACGCTGGTCATCCCCGGGTCGCACGAGCCGGCGGTGCAGTCTGAACCGGCGCTCAAGGCGATCAACGTCGAGATGCCTGCGGGATCGGTGCTGTTGTGGACAGGCGCGCTGTGGCACGGCGGCGGCGCCAATGTCAGCGCCGACCGCATCCGGCGCGGCGTGATCATCCTTTATTGCCGCGCCTGGCTACGCCAGCAGGAGAACCAGTACCTGGCCGTTCCCCGCGAGGTGGTCCGCGAGATGCCCCGCGTGCTGCAGCGCCTTGCCGGCTGGTGGGTCGTCGGCGCCGCCATGGGCTTCGTCGAAGGCCGCAGCCCGCTGCGGCTGCTGGACCACTAACCGAGATATTTCTTCACCGCGTCGATGCCGGCCTTGGCCGCGGCTTCGTCGTCCTCGGCGGCGGCGCCCGAGACGCCGATGCCGCCCAGAAGCTGTCCCGACTTCGACCGGATCGGGAAGCCGCCGGGCGTGATGGTGAAATGCTCGACCTCGCCGATACCCAGCGGCCTGGCCGGATCGGCGTAGTCCAGGTTGCCGATGAACCTCGTCGAGCTGCCGAGCAGGCCGGCGGTCTGGGCCTTCAGCCGCGAATAGCGGGCGCCGCCCTCGACCACGCCGGTCTGGCGGTGGAACAGCAGCAGGTTGCCGCCGTCATCGACGATGGCGATGCCCAGCGGCGGCATGCCTTTGGACGCGGCGAATGCCTCGGCTCCTGCCGCCATCAGCTTGGCGATCTCCAGGGTGAGAACCTGCTTCGACGCCAGCTCCGGCGACTTCGATTTCGACTTGGCCATGACGTCCCCCTTTTTCGGTGTACGGCTACACTATCCGCCATCGGCGCCATTGCAAAGCGCATGCCCTTCGGGGACGATGGGCCAAATGTCTACCTGGTCGCGAGGGGGCGGCTTCAGTGATCGAATTCCGCAAGTTCCGCATGGGGTTGATGGCGCCCATCGTGGCCGGGCTGGTGGCCTGCGGCGGCGGCGGCGGACCGGTGACCAATCCGCCGACCCCGACCCCGGCGCCAACCCCGACACCGACGCCGACGCCGACACCGACGCCGACACCGGCCCCGACGCCAACCCCCACGCCGACGCCTACTCCTACTCCTACTCCTACTCCTACTCCTACCCCAACGCCGACTCCCACACCGACTCCGACGCCCACACCAACCAGCCCGTTCAACACCACCGAGTTCAAGGCCAATTACGGCCTGGGCAGCATCAATGCCCTCGCCGCCTATGACGATGGACAGAACGGCACCGGCATCGTGGTCGGCGTGGTCGACAGCGGCATCGATCCGGCGCATCCGGAGTTCATCGGCAATCTGTCGCCGTTGAGCGCGGATATCGTCCCCGGCCGGGGCGTCCTCGTCCCGGCGTCCACGCACGGCACGGAGGTTGCCGGCCTGATTGCCGCGAAAAAAAACAATATCGGCGTCCACGGGGTGGCGTACGACGCCACCCTTCTGATGGTGCGCGCGGACACGCCCGGCAGCTGCAACCCGAGTTGCGCGTTCAGCAACACGAACATAGCGACGGCCATCGACTATGCCGTCGCCAACGGCGCCAAGGTCATCAACTTCTCGCAAGCCGGCAACCAGTCCCCGACCGGACCCTTGCTGGCGGCGCTGCAACGGGCCGCCAATGCCGGCGTGATCATGGTGTTCGCCGCCGGAAACGATGGCGATACCCTGCCGGACGCCTCCAGCAGATTCGCGGCGAGCGCCGACGCCAAGGGGCTGGGCATCATCGCCGGCGCGAGCACGAACACCAACGCCATCGCGACCTTCAGCGACCGCGCCGGCACGACAATGGACTCCTATGTCGTCGCGCCGGGCGTGAATGTCCGCACGACGGGCGATGGAACGAGCACCGTCATCGTCAGCGGCACGTCGTTCTCGGCGCCGATGGTCGCGGGTGCGGCGGCGCTGCTACTCGACAAGTTTCCCAATCTGAGCGGCGCCGAGGTGGTCCGAATCCTCATCGACACGGCGGCGGACCTGGGCACGCCGGGGCACGACACCATCTTCGGCGCGGGCCTTGTGGACCTGGCGGCTGCACTGGCGCCGCAGGGAGCGTTGTCGCTGCCCACCTTCGGTGGCAGGGTCTCCGCGACAGGCAGCACCGTGATTATGGGCACGGCGTTCGGTGACGCCGTGGTCGGCGACCAGGCCGCCGCGTCCCTGCTGCGGTCGGGCATCATCACCGACAAGTATGACCGGACCTATGTGGCCGACCTGACCGGCAGCTTCACCCGCATGCCCGACAGCCGTTTCGACCTGGCCTCGTTCGCCCGCAGCAGCGTCTATCGCCGGGGCACCAGCGGCTTCGTCCCGGGGATCGGCGCGTTCCAGATGTCGTACACCGACGAATGGGGTGCGCTGGACGAGGCCGCGCTGTTCCCCAACCTGGCGCAGGAGCGCGGCTTCGAAAACCTGTCGTTCAGCTTCGTCCATGCGCTC
>CAMBYA010000112.1 GCA_945872035.1 Rhizobium sp. Q54 | reverse complement strand
CCGCGCGCCTTCTTCAACTCGAAAACGACTCGGAACTGGTGCCATACAGCAACAGGCTTGCCGTCCTTCGTTCCAGGGATGAACTTCCAGGCCTTGCGCGCTTCGGCGATCGCGGCCTTGTCGAGACGTTCGGAGCCGCTGCTTTCGATGACCGAAATGGTTTCACCGTCAACACGGCCGTTGGGCATCACCATGAACTTCAGGATGACGGCCCCTTCTTCACCCAGGCGGACGGACGTCGCCGGATATTCCGGCTGCGTGATCGGCCGGCGAGGATCCTGCCGCGGCTCCGTCGGAGGCGCGGACGGCGGCGGCGGCGGCGGCGGCGGCGCCTTCTTCACTTCATTGGTAACGTTCTGGATCGCCGCGGAAGCCGGAGCGGAGTCGAAGCTCACCATCGGCATGTCGACGAAAGCGGGCGGCGGCGGCTTGAAGTCCGGCGGCGGAGGCGGCGGCGGCGCATCATCCTTGACGGATTCCTCGATGATCTCGGTTTCCATCGGCCCCGTCAGCAGTTCAACCATGGTTTTGCTGAGGCCGGTCATGAGCGCATAGAAGAGACCGGCATGGATCAGGATGACGAAGACGAAACCGAGCGCACGGCCGGAAATCACGGATTGGGTATTGTTCATGGTTCCTCGACGCTGTGTACTTTGATCTTCCCCAAAGCGCCTTTCGGTTCGGCGCCGACCACCCTCCCCGGGCAGTGAGGCCCTCGGCAAACGCGGCGGAGGTCCTTGGGCATATCAATACGGCCATAGGCATGAACTGACAATGGCCCAAAGATTAACTTTTTTTCATCTTTCGACAGTGCGCCTGAACAGGAAGCTCAGTGGCGGCTTCCGGCGCGGCTTGGCAACGAATTGGATCACCGCGGTCAGCCCCGGCAGGTTGTCGTGCAATTTCAGGAAGGCCCCGTGCAATTTGGCAACCGCGGCCACGAGGCTGAGACCAAGTCCGGAACCCGGACTTTTCCGCGCGGCATCCAGTCTGACAAACCGGTGGATCACCCGCTCGCGTGCCTCCGCCGGGATGCCAGGTCCGCGATCGCTGACCTCGATCAGCGGCCCGAGCGGCCCGAGCGAGGCCCGCAGTTCTATGGCGCTGCCCCGCGGCGAATATTTTATGGCGTTGTCGATGAGGTTGGCGATCGCCTGCGCCAGCAACTCGGGATGAGCGCGAACCTGGATAGGCTCGGCGGCATGGACATTAAGGTGGAGACCGCTCTCCTCGGCGACCGGCACGTAAAGGTCGCCGACGTCGGTGATCAGGGTTGCGAGATCCATGTCGACCATCTGGTCGCCGCTGACGCCCGCCTCGGCGCGGGCGATCTCGAGCAGCGAGTTCAGGATATGCAGCATGCTGTCGACTTCGCTGGCGGCGTCGCGCATGGCGGTGCGCAACTCCTGTTCCCCGCCCTTTCCGCCGGACGCCATCTCCAGCCGGGCACCCAGCCGGGTGAGCGAACTGCGGAAATCATGGGCGATGCTGTCGGTGACCGCGCGCATGGTGGTCATGCTGTCCTCGATACGCGACAGCATGGCATTGAGCGAGGCCGACACCACGCTGAACTCGACCGGCAGGTAGCTTACCTTGACCCGGCGGGACATATCGCCGCCAAGGATGTCCTCGGCGGTCTCGACAATGCTGCTCATGTGCCGCCGCAGGAAATGCGACACCCTGAATCCCGTCACGATCGTGAGCGCCAGTGCGATGACGAAGGCGAGTATCGCGCCCTTGAGTATCGTCGCCGTCGGGATGCCCCATTCATCACGGGGTACGGCCACCAGCAGGCGGTAGCGTCCCGGCAACTCGGTGGCGGATGCGCCCATGATCTCGGGCTCGGTGAATGTGGACCGGCTGAGCGGCACCACTTCCCAGGCGAAACCGGAAGCGGCGGCGGGCCAGGTTGTCAGGTTTCCGGCGACCCGGTACCGGTAGCCATCCTCGAAAAGATAGAGCATGCGGCCGCTGGCCGAGTTTCTCAGCCGGCCCCGGATCATCTCCTCGACGGCAGCGGGTCCCTCCTGCTCGTATACCGATTTGAGCATCGACAACTCGCCTCCGACCTCCGTGGCGACCTCGCGCTCGTGCTGCTTCGACAAGTCGTAATACAGCACGCCGAAGGGGACCAACGTGACGACGAGCGACAACGGAATCAGTGCTCGAGCGATCTGGAGGGTTGCGCTCTGGGGACGGATCGCCAAGCGGTCAGCCCTCCGCCGCGAGCCGGTATCCCGCACCCCGGATGGTGTGGATCAGCGATTGCTGGAACCCCTTGTCGACACGCTGGCGCAGCCGGCTGATGTGCACGTCGATGACATTGGTCTGGGGATCGAAGTGATAGTCCCAAACCGCTTCGAGCAGCATGGTGCGGGTGACAAGCTGACCCTGGTGCCGCATGAGATATTCCAGCAGGGCGAATTCGCGGGGCTGCAGCTCGACGGCCTTGCCCGCCCGCGACACCTTGCGGGCGATCAGGTCCATTTCCAGGTCGCCGCAGCGAAGCTTGGTCTCTGCTTCCGGGCCGGCGCTGCGCCGGCGCAGCAGAACCTCGATGCGCGCCAGCAACTCGGAGACGGCGAAGGGCTTGACCATGTAGTCATCGCCACCGGCCTTCAGACCCTTGACCCGTTCGTCGAGGGTGCTGAGCGCAGACAGCAGCAATACCGGGGTCTCGATTCGGGCCGCCCTCAGGGCCTTCAGCACCGACAGGCCGTCCAGCCCGGGCAGCATGCGATCCAGCACCACCAGATCGTAGGCGCCATCGCTGGCCAGGTAGAGCGCTTCACGGCCGTCCTCGGCGATGTCGACTGTATAGCCCTGCTCCCGGAGGCTCTGCACCAGGTAGCTGGACGTGATGGTGTCATCCTCGACGACTAGCAGCTTGCGGCTCACCCGATCTCCCCCGAACAGAACCGGCGTCGGCCGGAATGTTACAATGGCGGGACGCCGCGCGCGAGGACATGCCTTGCGATGGGCGGCACCTGGTTCTATGTGTGGGTGCACGCGGCGGCAAGCCAAGCGGAAAATCCGCCAGCCGCCGGGTTCTAGGAGTGACGCCGTGACCCAGGCCCGACCGGCGGGCAGCATCTGGACGGGATTTGTCGGCCGCCACCGCAGCCGGGCTAAGGCCCTGCTCGTGGTGCTGCCACTATTGATCCTGTCGGTCCTGGTGGACCAAGGCCTGGCAGGAACGAGCGCGCCGAATTCCGGACACCGGGCCAACAACCACGCGTCCGACATGTCCGGCACCGAGGACAAGGCCCAGCTTCCCGGGCGCAGCGCCGTGGCAACGGTCGACCCGCTGCGCCTGAAATCCAAGTTCTCGGGCGACCGAACCACCGGCCCGCATGGACTGGCGCTGCCCACCGGGGTTCCCCTGCGGTCGTGCGCCCCGCGCATCGAGGCCCGAATCGCGCAATGCGTCGCACCCACGCACCGGCGAGCCGACGCCCGTCCCAGGGCGCCGCCGGTCCAAGCCGTCTAGAATCTCCACGCCGGCGGCGCTGCCGCTCCATCTCCATAGAATTCGATGACAGAGCCAGCCCAATCGGCGAAGGCTCCCGCATCCAGCCCAAAAGGCGGCATCATGCAGACCCCCAAGTGGCAAATCTATCTGTACAGCGCCATCGTCCTGATCGGCATAGCGCTGGCGATCCCGAACATGTTCACCCGTGACCAGCTCGCCAGTTTGCCCGACTGGCTACCCAAGAAGCAGGTCACGCTGGGGCTCGACCTTCGCGGCGGCTCGCACCTGGTGCTCGAGGTCGATTCCAAGGCGTTGATGAAAGAACGCCTGCAATCCCTGGCGGACGACATCGCCGCGAGGGTGCGGCAGGAAAAGATCGGCAGCGTGCGCGCCGCGCCGGTGGGCGATGTGGTGATGGTGACCTTCCGTGACCCCGGCCGCGCGCAGGAGTTGCGCGAGATCATCCGTGATGTCACCCAGGCGCCGCAAACCGCGATGGGACCCAGCCAGCCGGACGTCGAGATCGAAAGCGGTGGCACGACCCAGTTGCGCGTCAGGTTCACCGAATCCGGCGCGGCACGACGCGTCACGGCGGCGGTCGAGCAGAGCCTCGAGGTGGTCCGCAAGCGCATCGATGGCGCGGGCGTCGCCGAGCCGACCATCCAGCGAGTCGGCGGCGACCGCATCCTCGTGCAGCTTCCCGGCGTGCAGGATCCCGGCCGCATCACCAAGCTGTTGGGCGGCACCGCCAAGATGACCTTTCACCTGGTCACCTCGCCGGTCCCGGAGGGCTCGCCGCCGCCACACGGCGTCTTCGTGATGCCCGACGCCGAGACCGGCGAGCAGCTGGCGCTGATCGAGCGGCCGATCGTCACCGGCGATCACCTGGAAAATTCCGACGTCAGTTTCGCGCAGTACACCAACGAGCCCCAGGTCGGTTTCAAGTTCGACAGCACCGGCGCACAGCAGTTCGGCCGGGCGACACGCGAGCATGCCGGCGAGCGGATGGCCATCGTCCTCGACGGCAAGGTGCTGAGCGCACCGCGTATCAACGAACCGATCCTCGGCGGCTCGGGCGTCATCACCGGCCAGTTCACGGTGACCGAGGCCAAGGACCTGTCCACCATGCTCAAGGCCGGCGCCCTGCCCGCGCCGCTGACCGTGATCGAGGAACGCACCGTGGGCGCCGACCTCGGCGCCGATTCGATCAAGATGGGCGCGTGGACCGGCATGATCGGCTTCGTGCTGGTATTCGCCCTGATCCTCATGCTTTACGGAACCTGGGGCATCATCGCCAGCATCGCGCTCCTGATTCACACCATCCTGACGCTGACGGCGCTCACCGTTCTAGGCGCGACGCTGACCTTGCCCGGCATCGCGGGTATCGTCCTCGGTATCGGCATCGCGGTGGACGCCAACGTGCTGATCAACGAGCGTATCCGGGAGGAGACAAGGCGCGGTCTGGGCGCCTACGCATCGCTGGAATATGGCTTCAAGAAGGCGTTCGCGACCATCATCGATTCCAATATGACGACGCTGTTCGCGGTGGTCCTGCTGTTCGCGGTGGGCACCGGTCCGATACGCGGCTTCGCCATCACCATGGGTCTCGGCATCCTGATCTCGCTGTTCACCGCGGTGACGATGGTCAGGATGATGATGATCTGGTGGGTGAAGGTGCGGAAGCTGAAGGTCCTGGATATGGAGCCTCCGTTCCAGATCATTCCGACCGGCACCAGCATCAGGTTCATGCGCGCCCGCTTCCTGGGCATCGCGGTTTCGGCGATCCTCTCCACGGCGTCGCTGGTGCTGTTCTTCGTACCCGGGCTCAACTACGGCATCGACTTCAAGGGCGGCATCCAGATGGAAGTCGAACCCAAGGAGGGCCTGGCGGATCTCGCTGCCATGAGAGACAAGCTCGGAGGGCTGGGGCTGGGCGACGTCTCTCTGCAAGGCGCCGATAACAACACCAAGGTCCTGATCAGGATCGAAATCCAGCCCGGCGGAGACGCGGCGCAGCGGGTTGCCGTTGAAAAGGCCCGCGCCGCCATCGAGGAAGCGGCGCCCGGCAGCGAGATTTCGCGCACCGAGGTGGTGGGACCGAAGGTCAGCGGCGAGCTGGCGAAAACCGGCCTCTACGCGGTCCTGGGTGCCAGCATCATCATGCTGTTCTACATCTGGTTCCGCTTCGAGTGGTATTTCGCCATCGGCGCCATCGTGACGATGATCCTGGACATCACGAAGGTGGTCGGATTCTTCGTGGTTACCCAGCTCGACTTCAACCTGAGCGCCGTCGCGGCACTGCTGACATTGGTCGGCTATACCGTGAACGACAAGGTCGTGGTGTACGACCGAATGCGTGAAAACATGCGGCTGTTCCAGAAGATGGACCTGCGCGACATCATCGACAAAAGTATCAACGAGACGCTGGCGCGCAGCGTCTACACCTCGGCGACCGCGCTCCTCGCGATGCTGCCCATGGCGATCTGGGGTGGGTCGGCGGTGGAAAGCTTCGCCGTGCCGATGATCTTCGGCATCGTCATTGCCGCCTCGTCCTCGGTCTTCATCGCGGCCCCGATCCTGCTGTTCCTCGGCGACTGGCGCATCCGGCGCCAGGCGAGGCAGGAGGCGGACGGGACCGCCGTCGACGACTCGCCGGTCAAGGGTATGGATCCGGCGCAGTTGCCGTGATGAGCCTGATGCTGCTGGCGGCGGACGGCCGCACCTATATCGAGGCGGTTGTCCTGGGCCTGATCGAGGGCCTGACCGAATTCCTGCCCGTGTCGTCGACCGGCCATATTCTGCTGGCCGGCCACTTCATGGGCTTCGAATCGACGGGCAAGACCTTCGAGGTGGTGATTCAGCTGGGTGCGATCCTCGCCCTGCTGCTGATCTACACCCAGCGACTGCTGGGGGTGGCCGCCGCGGCGCCGCGCGACCCGAAGGCGCGCCGCTTCATCGCCAGTATCCTGCTCGCCTTCCTGCCCGCCGCCGTGATCGGCGCGCTGGCGCACGACTACATCAAGGACGTGCTGTTCGAGAGTCCCGGCCTTATCTGCGCGACCCTCATCGGCGGCGGCCTGATCCTGCTGGTGGTCGACCGGGTCAAGCTGCCGGTGCGGCACGCCGACGCCACGGCCTACCCGCTGCCCATGGCGTTCAGCATCGGCCTGTGCCAGTGCCTCGCCATGGTGCCGGGCGTCTCCCGCTCGGGAGCGACCATCGTCGGCGCGCTGCTGATGGGCGCCGACAAGCGCTCGGCGGCCGAGTTCTCGTTCTTCCTGGCCATGCCGACCATGGCGGGCGCGGTTGTCTACGACCTGTACAAGAACCGGGATGTGCTCGACTTCAGCGATACAGCGCTGATCGCCGCGGGCTTCGTCACGGCGTTCGTCACGGCGCTGCTGGTGGTGCGGGCGCTGCTGGAGTTCGTCAGCCGGCGGGGATTCGCCGTGTTCGGCTGGTGGCGGATCGCCATCGGCATGGCCGGTCTCGCCGGCCTCCACCTGGTGGGCTGAGTCAGGCGTTTTCCTTGCGCGCCGGGTCGGCTGCGGGCGTCTGCCGAGGCGCCTCAAGCGCAGGCGCCGGCTTCATGGTCACCGGCTCATGATCCTCGTCGGCCATGCCCTGGCGGAAACTCTTGATACCCTTGGCCAGGTCGCCCATCAGGTCCGAGAACTTGCCCTTGCCGAATACCAGCAGCAGGAGCGCGACGAGGATGAGAATCTTGATCGCCATCGAAACCTCCGAAGGACCCGCGAGCAGCGCGGAACGGCTCTCTCTTAAACCTTCCTCGCCATCGCGGCAAGGAGTGCGCCACACGGGTTCCCGCCGGCGGCCGTTACCGGTAGCATGGACGCCATGCGCATCCTTCCCGCCCTGATCGGACTCCTGCTGATGCTCTCGACCGTCCCCGCCCTTGCCGCCGACGCCCCGGTTCCCGAGGGCTTCGTTCATGCGGACGAGGTGGTGCCCGGGCTGGTGCTCGACCTGCGCTACGCAGGATCGGACAATTTCGTCGGGACGCCAATCGACGGCTACGAGGCAG
>CAMBYA010000111.1 GCA_945872035.1 Rhizobium sp. Q54 | reverse complement strand
CGGCGAGCGCGTCGAACAGCGCGGCCCGAGTCTTGGCGATGAGCGCGACCTCGGCGTCGCTCTGCACGGCGCCGTCCCAGCGATAGACCGAGCGGATGCCGCCCAGGATGTTGACGCAGGCGGCAAGCCGATCCTCGACCAGCGCGGAGGCGATGCGGTCCGCCTCCTCTGCCGACGATGCCGTCAGGTAGACCGAGACATAGTCGCTCACGCCTTCCTCACCCGGTGCACCGCATACAGCGATGCGGTGAACAGTACGAGGCCACCGGCCTGGTGGAACACCGCGAGCCACGGCGGCACATAGGGCAGGATCAGCACGGTGACGATCCCGGTGAACACCTGGAACAGCGTCGCCAGCGCCAGCAGATGGGCCGGTGCGCCCTTCCCCCGGTTCAGCCACCACCAGACGCCGACCAGCAGCGTGATCAGGTAGGCCAGCATGCGGTGGTTGAACTGGACGATGCGGTGGTCTTCAAACATGCCGGGCCATAGCGGCGGCTCGGTCCAGATGCCGGGCGGGATGATGTGTCCGTTATCCATGGCCGGCCAGGTGTTGTAGATGAAGCCGGCGTCGATGCCCGCCACGAACGCGCCCGCCAGGATCTGCAGGAAGATCAGGGCCGTCAGCGCCCAGGCGAACGGCGCGAGCTTTCCGTGCTGCGGCCGGCGCAGGCCGAACACCAGCCAGACGATGTAGCCGTAAATCGCGAAGGCGAGACCCAGATGCGCGGCCAGCCGGTACTGACTGACCTCGGGGTGATCGACCAGGCCGCTCTTGACCATGAACCAGCCCATGAAACCCTGCAGCGCGCCAAGCCCCAGCAGCAGCCAGAGTTGCGGCTTCAACGGCCCGGGGATCTGCCGGCGCCACAGCATCCAGAAAAACGGCACGGCGAATACCACGCCGATCAACCGCCCCAGCAGCCGATGCAGGTACTCGAACCAGAATATGGTCTTGAATTCGGCAACGCCGAAGTCGCTGTTCTTCTTCTGGAACTCGGGAGAGGTCTTGTACTTGTCGAACTCGGCCTGCCACGCCTGGTCGGACAGCGGCGGCAGCGTGCCGGTGACGGGCCGCCACTCGACGATGGACAAGCCGGATTCGGTCAACCGCGTGACACCGCCCAGCACCACCATGACGAAGATCAGGGCGGCGACGGTGACAAGCCATCGGACGATGCGGTTGCGGTCTTGGAGGGTCAGGCTGGTGCCTGTCGCCATGATGCGGGCCTCGGAGTGATCGGGGCCGGCGCGATGGCCGGCCCCTATTTACTGGTCGGAGTGGCCGGATTTGAACCGACGACCCTCACACCCCCAGTGTGATGCGCTACCAGGCTGCGCTACACTCCGATAGATGCCCCGGAAGGGATGGTTGACCCTGCCAGAAGCGGGCGCACTATAATGCGAGCCCGCGACGGGATACCAGCCTTAATGTTGGGAGTCTCTAGCGCGTCAGCAACGCGCGGATTTCATCCAGCTCGGCCAACAGCCGCTGCAGGTCGACATCCTCCGGGGTAGCGTCTTCGATAACCTCGGCTGCATCGAGGGGCGCACCCAGCGATGCGGTAGGCTCCGGCGGCGCGGCGGGTCCGTCGCTCTCCTCGCGGGCGCCGTCCGCCACGGCGCGCACGCCGCGCTCCTTCAGCACCTTCTGGACACCCTTGATCGTATAGCCGTCCTCGTACAGCAGCCGGCGAATGCCGCGCAGCAGCATCACGTCCTCGGGCCTGTAGTATCGGCGGCGGCCGCCGCGTTTCAGCGGCCGGATCTGGCTGAACTTGCTCTCCCAGAACCGCAGCACGTGCTGCGGAACGTTGAGTTCGTCCGACACCTCGCTGATCGTCCGGAACGCTTCCGGCGACTTGCGCGGCGCGGCGCGCCCGTCGTTATTTTCCTGATTAAGGGCCATTCAATCGCGGCTTATGAAGACCGGGTCGCGCTGGAGACGATGGACTTCAGCACCTGGCTGGGGCGGAACACCAGCACACGGCGCGGCCCGATCGGCACCTCTTCGCCCGTCTTGGGGTTGCGTCCGGTGCGGCCGCCCTTCTTGCGGACGACGAAGCTGCCGAACGATGAGATCTTGACGCTCTCGCCCTCGACCAGCTTGTCGGAGATGATGTCGAGCACCCGCTCCACCAGTTCGGCCGATTCGTTTCGAGACAGGCCGACTTCCTGATAAACGGCCTCGCTCAGATCCGCTCTCGTTACGGTCTTTCCGCTCATTGCCTGCCCCTATTCCCCCAATGTGATGGGAAATAGGTTAGGCAATGCCGTTAAGCCAGTCAATATAAAAGGAAATTTCCGGCATCTGAGACGACGGTTTAGTTGTCACCAAACCGTTGCGCCGGGGTTACCAGCGAACAAGGCTCGCACCCCAGGTGAATCCGCCGCCCATGGCCTCGAGCAACACCAGGTCGCCGCGCTTGATTCGGCCGTCCCGCACCGCCCTTTCCAGTGCGAGCGGCACCGAAGCGGCCGAGGTGTTGCCATGGTCCTGCACCGTCACCACGACCTTGGCGGGGTCGATGCCAAGCTTCTTCGCGGTGGCGTCCAGGATGCGGCGATTAGCTTGATGCGGAACGATCCAGTCTATATCCGAGGGTGATAGGTCGGTTCCCTCGAACACCTCCTGAACGATCTCCGCCAAGTTATTGACAGCGTGCTTGAATACGTCCTTACCACGCATCCGCAACTTGCCCGTCGTCTGGGTCGTGGACGGACCGCCGTCCACATAAAGCAGATCGTGCTTGGTGCCATCGCTGCGCAGCTTGCTGGCGATGACCCCACGGTCGCCCGGGCCCTCCTCGCCACGCAGCACCACGGCGCCCGCGCCGTCGCCGAACAGCACGCAGGTGGTGCGGTCCTCCCAATCGAGGATGCGCGAGAACGTCTCGGCGCCGATGAGCAACAGGGTCTTCGACATGCCGCCACGGATCAGATTGTCGGCGACCGAGAGCCCGTAGACAAAGCCGGAGCACACAGCCTGGATATCGAACGCTGCGCCCTGGGTAATTCCCAGACCGGCCTGCACCTTCACCGCGGTTGCGGGAAACGTCTCATCCGGGGTGGCGGTTGCGAC
This sequence comes from Rhizobium sp. Q54, assembly GCA_945872035.1. Lineage (GTDB taxonomy): Bacteria > Pseudomonadota > Alphaproteobacteria > SMXS01 > SMXS01 > RI-34. Next base: position 4,443 of record CAMBYA010000111.1, on the reverse strand, counting down.
GATGATCAAGTCGACGTCGCTGGCATCGATGCCGGCGTCGGCGATGGCGCGCCTCCCGGCGGCGATGGCCAGGTCCGACGTATACTCGCCATCGGCGGCGATGTGGCGCTGGGTGATCCCCGTCCTCTCGACGATCCAGTCATCGCTGGTATCGACGAGCTTCGCCATCTCGGCATTGGTGACGATCCGCTCGGGAAGGTAGGCGCCGACGCCAGCCACGATGGTCCTGATGCCACTCACGGGGTCAGCACCTCGGCGGATGCCACAGGGCGCTGGCTGACGTAATCAGACATGTCCCGGGCGATCTTGCCGTTGAGGTCTCCCTCGGCGAGATCCCTTGCGACCGCGATCGCGCTCGCGATGCCCGCGGCGTTGGCGCTGCCGTGGCTTTTGACCACCAGTCCGTTGAGCCCCACTAACATGCCCCCGTTATGCGTATTGGGATCGAGATGAGCGCGCAGAGTCCGCAGGGCGCCGCGAGCCATGAGGTAGCCCAGCATCGACATGGGCGAGTTGCGGAACGCACGCCGGAACAGGTCGGCAATCAGCATCGAGGTGCCTTCCATGGTCTTCAGCGCCACATTACCGGTGAATCCGTCCGTAACATAGACGTCGGCGCTGCCCTTCCCAAGATCGTTTCCCTCGGCGAAGCCGGCGAACTCGAACATCAGGTCGGCGGCACGCAGCTCCTCGGCGGCCCGCTTGACCTCCTCGTTGCCCTTCAGTTCCTCGGTGCCGATGTTGAGCAATGCCACCTTCGGTCTGCCGAGTCCGAGCACGACACGGGCATAGGCAGCCCCCATGACCGCGAACTGCACGAGGTTCTCGGCCGAGCATTCCACATTGGCGCCAAGATCAAGCATGGCACTTTCCCCGCGCTGGGTCGGCAGCAGGGTGACAAGCGCCGGGCGATCGATGCCGGGCATGGTCCGCAGGATAAACTTGGAGAGCGCCATGAGCGCGCCGGTGTTGCCGGCGGAAACCGCGACATGGGCCGTACCTTCACTGACCGCCTGGATGGCAAGGCCCATGCTCGACGTCCGGCCCTTGCGCAGCGCCTGGCTGGGCTTCATGGCGCCGTCAACGACGGACTCGGCGTGGACAATGGAGCAGCAGTCTCGCAGCTTCGCGCGTCCGGACAGGCCGGCCTCAAGCCGTGGCCCATCACCGAACAGAATGAAGCGCAGGCCCGGATGCCTCTCGCGCGCCAGCTCCGTGCCGTCGAGAATGACGCCCGGGGCATGGTCGCCGCCCATGGCGTCTAGGGCGATCGTCAGGGCGCCAGCCAATGTGACATCCCCCGCACCCGTTGGTTAGAAGGTCTCTGTCGCCTCGGTAACCTCACGGCCATCATAATGGCCGCATGCGCCGCAAACATGATGCGGCAGCTTGACCTCGCCGCAATTCGGGCATTCGACGGCCTGCGTGCGCACGAGTGCATGATGCGAGCGGCGCATATTCCGCCGCGAGGGCGTGGTTTTTCTCTTCGGTACCGCCATCTGTCGAACTCTTGCTACTTAGCGCCCCGACCACCGGGGCAGCGTTTAGGCGCCAGAACATACTCAGAATTCTACACGCTTCAAGTTTTGTCTTTCAGTTTCTTCAATACGGCGAATGGATTCGGCACAATGTTGTCGTCCGCGTCATCCTCTTCGGGCATCGCGGGCGCGACGGCGCCGGGCGCGCGCGGATAGGGGTCGAGCGCAACCGTCAGATATTGCACGCAGATATCGCCCAGATCGACGATTCCCGCCGCGGCCACCTCCACGTCCTCCTCGTCGACGTCAAGATCCAGCTCGGCCCTTGCCTCTGCCTCGTCCTCGGTCATCAGCCGGACATGAATCTCCTCGTCGATCGCCGCCTCGACCGGATCAGCGCTGACGATGCATTCCTGGGTAACCGACGCGGTCATCCTGGCGTCGAACACCGCCGACCGTCCGCGGCGCAACGGATCGAGCCGGCCGCGAACGGTGAAGTCGCCCAGCCCGAGCAAGCCGAGGCGGCGGGCGATGGCGTCGCGCTCGGCCTGGCTGGCGGTAATCTCGATACCGCGTCCCCCGTCGGGCAGCGAAACGATGTCGAAAGGACGGTGCAGCTCTACAGGGATTTGCGTGGTCATGGACTGTCTCCCGGCGCGGGACCGAAGCTCGCCTCGCCCGCCATCAGGGCAGCGATCGGAAATGACTTGAGCGCCGTGTTCTCGTGGCGGACATAGGCCGCGACCAGCGCCAGCGCGACGGGCGATGGCGGCGCCGAACGATAGAGGTTGCGCGTCAGCGCCTCCTCGAGGGCGTTGCCGCCCTCCTCCAGCGCTTCCTCATAGGCCCTGACCCGGCCCATGAACGCCTTGCCCATCCCCCGCACCTTGCGGCCGATGCCCATGTCACCCACGCCCATTTCCCGCAGCGAGCGGTCCATGTCGGCGAACATCTCGTCGAACAGCGCCTGTGACAGCGCCTCGCCGTCAGGCCCGCCATCGCGCAGCCGCCGCATGATCAGGAAGGCGTGCAGCACGATCATGTCGAAGCGGCCATCGATCGTGTCAGGTACGCCGCCCGCCAGGTAGAAGCCCGGTTGTCGCGACTGGGCGACCGCCGTGTTATAGAGCGTGTTCGCGCGGAGCTGGTCCGGCGAGGGCATGAATGCCCGTTGAAGGTTCTTGAGGAACTGCAGCATCTGGCCTATTCCAACAGGCGATCGCCGACCGGCGCGAACGTTGACAGTGCCGGGGTGCGATGCCATTTTCTAGCCCAGCGAATAGGCCCTTGGCCGCGTGCCGTCAACCGGCGGCCGGCATCTCGACATAGAGTGAGTTGGTGAACAGACAGACGCTTCTCGTTGCACTGGGCCTGGCCGCCTCGGCAGTTATCCTGCCGGGCTGCGCCAAGACCGTCGATACCCGCGGATATTTGATGGACGAGGACCTGATCAAGGAGATCAGGCCAGGCGTCGACAACCGGGCGTCGGTACTCGCCGCGCTCGGCACACCGACGGTGCCCGGCACGTTCGACGACGAGAACTGGTACTACGTGGCCAGGATGCAGGAGAGCTGGGCGTTCTTCCGCCCCGACGTGGTCGACAACCAGGTGCTGCAGGTCTCGTTCGACCAGTCCGGCAACGTCAAGGAAATCTCCCGCGCCGGGATGGAAGCAGCCCGCGAGATCGATCCGGTGGGCGAGAAGACGCCGACCCGCGGCAAGGAACTGGGCTTCTTCGAGCAGATCTTCAGCAACATCGGCCGCTTCAGCGGGCCAGGTCCGGCCTCGCCCGGCAACTAACCCTGCGGGGCAGCCCACAAATTTCACCGAGTCCCTGAGCTTGTCGAAGGGCCTGGCACAAGCGTTGGTGCAGGGCCCTTCGACAAGTTCAGGGGCACGGATAGGGTTTTGCCTGCATCGACGCTGGCTTGCCGCGCTTCACGCGCAGGCACGACAGGAAAAAGAAAAAGGGCCCGGCGGTCTCCCGCCGGGCCCTTCCCTTTGATGCGTGCGGCTTACGCGCTGTGCGCCAGGATGGCGAGCAGCAGCAGGGCCACGATGTTGGTGATCTTGATCATCGGGTTGACGGCCGGACCAGCGGTGTCCTTGTAGGGATCGCCGACCGTATCGCCCGTCACCGCGGCCTTGTGGGCTTCCGAGCCCTTGCCGCCGTGGTGACCGTCCTCGATGTATTTCTTCGCGTTGTCCCAGGCGCCGCCACCGGCGGTCATGGAAATGGCGACGAACACGCCGGTGACGATCACGCCGAGCAGCATGGCGCCGAGCGCCGCAAAGGCGTTGGCCTGGCCGGCGATGGCATTGAACAGGAAGTACACCACGATGGGCGACAGCACCGGCAGCAGCGACGGGATGATCATTTCCCGGATTGCCGCCTTGGTCAGAAGGTCGACCGAACGGGCGTAGTCGGGCTTCGACGTGCCGGCCATGATGCCGGGGTTGTCGCGGAACTGGGCCCGGACCTCCTCGACGATGGCGCCGGCCGCACGGCCGACAGCCATCATGCCCATGGCGCCGAACAGGTACGGCAGCAGGCCGCCCAGCAGCAGGCCGACGACCACATACGGGTTCGACAGGCTGAAATCCACGTTCACATCACTGAAGAAGTGGGCCAGATCCTCGGTGTAAGCCGCAAACAGCACCAGCGCGCCCAGGCCGGCCGAACCGATGGCATAGCCCTTGGTGACGGCCTTGGTGGTGTTGCCGACGGCATCGAGCGCGTCGGTGACCTTGCGCACTTCCGGCTCCAGCTCGGCCATCTCGGCGATGCCGCCGGCGTTGTCGGTGACCGGGCCGTAGGCGTCGAGCGCCACGACCATGCCGGCCAGCGCCAGCATGGTGCTGACCGCGATGGCGATGCCGAACAGGCCCGCCAGCATATAGGTCCCGATGATACCGGCACAGATGACCAGAGCCATCGGCGCCGTCGCCTCCATGGAGACCGCGA
>CAMBYA010000110.1 GCA_945872035.1 Rhizobium sp. Q54 | reverse complement strand
CGAACAGGCCGGGCCGCAGCACCCTGTCGGAATTGTCGGCGCGGGCTCGGATGGCCAGGCTCCGGCCGTCGACGTCGACCTGCGGGTCGATGGCGTAGACCTTGGCCTCGAAGGTCTGGCCGGGCAGGGCGTCCAGCTGGAACTTCACGGTCTGGCCCATGGCGACCTGCGCCAGGTAGAGCTCCGGCACGCGGAACTCCAGCTTGATCGGGTCGATGACGTCGAGGGTGACCAGATCCTGACCGGGCGTGACGTAGTCGCCGACCGCCACCTTTCGCAGGCCGGCGACGCCGTCATAGGGCGCGGTGATGCGGGTCTTGGCCATGCGGGCGCGGGCGAGCGCCACGGTCGCCTCGTCCATGCGCATCTTCGACAGGCTTTCGTCGCGGGTGCGTTGCGAGGCCGCGCCCTTGGTCAACAGTTCCGCGGCGCGCTGGTTGTTGGCCTGGCTGAGGGTGAGGCTCGCCTGGGCCTGGGCCAGTTCGGCCTCGTAGATCGAGTTATCGAGCGCGATCAGCAGCTGGCCCTTGCGAACCGGCTGACCTTCCTGGAAGCCGATGGCCGTCACCACGCCCGCAAGCTCTGGCCGCATGACGATCGAGTCCTCGGATCGCAGCGTTCCGATCGCGCTGACTTCCTGCTGCATGGGCTGGACCAGGACCGGCGCCGCCTCGACGATGACGCCGCCGGCGGTCGGGGCCACCGCGCTCGCCGGGTCGCCATGGCGCAGGAAACCCCAGTATACGCCAGCACCGATGACCAGCGCGGCTACGGCCGCGACGCCGATTTTCCTGTAGTCCCGCATCCCGTTGCCGGTCGCCTCTCGTTTCCCCGTTATCCGGCGGCCGCCATTAACCAGCACACGCGCAGATTTGGTCCAACTCTAGGCCGTGCGGGGCTGTTTGTCACCTGCAGTGGATGACAGGTGGCATTACCGTGCACAAAAAAAACGGGGACCCCGAAGGGTCCCCGAAGTCGTTGAATGATCGGCCGAGATCTACATATCGAACGAGATCTTGATGCCGTAGGTGCGCGGGTTGTTGTCCTGGATGAAGTTGAACAACGTGGCCACCGCGGTCAGCGACTGCATGTAGCGCTCGTTGGTCAGGTTGCGCACGAACAGCGAGACCTTGTAGCGGTCGTCCGTCTCGCGGAACGTCATGCTGGCGTTCAGGATGTGAGCGGCCTCGCGAACCGGGGTTACGGTGAACCCGTTGAAGTTCGGGATGCCTGCGGTGCTGCCCGCCGGAACGCCGTTGGACGCCTGGTTCGACTTGGACTGGTAGCGCCAGTCGCCGGCGAACTCGAGGAAGCCCATGTTGCCGACCGGGATTTCATAGGACAGGCCGGCCGAGAACGTCCACTTGGGAGCGCGCACGAGAGCCAGGTCCGAGTTGTCGGTCGGGAAGATGTAGAAGGTGTTGCCGCCCGATACGAAGCTGAACGCGTTGTCCGGGTCGCACGATCCGCTGGCCGGTCCGGGATTGACCGCCGACGGGCCGTCGATGTCGACGCAGAAGTCGGTGCGCTTGGCATCGAGGTAGCCGACGGTGCTCCACAGCCGCAGGCCATCGGCCGGCACGGCGGTGATTTCCAGCTCGACACCGCGCGACACGGCGTCGGCCGCGTTGTCGGTAACCGTCTCCTGGCCGCCGCCCGAACCGGCGGACGTCCGGATGATGCCGACCTGCTGGTCCTTGTACTCCATCCAGAAGCCGGTCAGGTTGACGCGGAGGCGGTTGTCGAGGCCGTCCCATTTCATGCCGATTTCGTAGTTGTCGACCTGCTCCTGGTCATAGGGCTGGCAGGTCTGGGTCGAGCCGCAACGGCCGTTGAAGCCGCCGCCACGGAAGCCGCGGGTCCAGCTGGCATAGAGGAACAGGTCCTCCATGGCCTGCCAGTTCAGGCCGACCTTCGGGCCGATGTCGTTCCACTTGTTCTTGTTGCCCGGCAGGATGTCGGTGTCGCTGTCGAAGTAGTTGCCGACCAGCGGATTGAGGTTGCATTCCCGGGTCGCCGGGCTGTTCACCGGCGACGGCGCGCAGGTCTGGATGTCCTTGTTTTCCTGGTTGTAGCGAACGCCGGCCAGGAAGGTCAGCGTATCGGTGATGTGCCAGTTGGCCTGGGCGAAGACCGACCATGCTTCGTGATCATGCAACGTCTCACCGAAGCCTGCCGCGTTGGGATTCAGCGCACCGAGCGTTGCTGCGGGATTGCCAGGAATGGCACCGAGGCGCTGACCGATGGCGGTGCCAAGCGCGCCGCCGAAGCCCGGGTCGAACAGCCAGCCGAAGGTGTCCTGCTCCATGCGGTAGTGCTGCTGGAAGTAGAACACGCCGGTCACGAAGTCGATCGTCTCGGAGAAGTCCGACGCGAAACGAAGTTCGTGGGTGGTCTGCCAGTGCCACTGCTGGCGGCGGGTCATGAAGATCGGCAGGGGCGTGGTGTCGAAGTCGTTGTACACGTCCTCGTGCACATCGCGGTAGTTGCCCACATAGGTGATCGTGCCGATGTCGGGGATCGTATAGTTGATCTCGCCCGTCAGGCCGAATACGTCGAAGTCCGAACCGCGGCCGCTGGTGTTGTCGTGCTCGATCGCGAAGTCCTGCTTGCCGCGTTCCTGGCCGCAGAACCGGGTGAAGCTGTTGCCTTCATACGCCCAGCCGATCAGCGGGACGGTCTGTGACGTGAACGGGCTGAAATTGCCGTTGGCGTCGGCGCGGCAGACATTATAGGGGGTGTTTGCCCAGGAGTCGTCGCGTTCGCGGACGATCTCGCCACGTACGATGATTTCCAGGTTGTCGGTCGGGGTGAACAGCAGCGACGGCAGGATGGTGAAGCGGTCGGTGCCGCCGTAATTGCTGCCGTCGGTGAGGTTCTTGTAGAAGCCGTCATTGTTGGTCGACTTGGCGGCGAGGCGCATCGCGAACTTGTCCTCGACGATCGGAACGTTGATGACGCCTTCGATGTTGATCGTGCCGTAGTTGCCCGCCTCGAACGAACCCTTCACGTCGAATTCGGTCGTATCGGGCTTGTTGTGCCGGACGAGTACTGCGCCGGCGACCGTGTTGCGGCCGAACAGGGTGCCCTGCGGACCGCGCAGCACTTCCACCGCCGAGATATCGAGCAGATCGGACAGCGAGGTGGAGTTGCGCGCCATGTAGACGCCGTCGATGAACACCGGCACCGACGGGTCAGCCGAGGATTCGATGTCGGCGGTGCCGAAGCCGCGGATCGAGAAAGCGGAGGCGTTCTGGAACGCGCCGATCGGCTCGAGCATGACGTTCGGCGCCTGGTTGGTCAGGTCGCGAAGGTCGACCACGAACGCGCGGGCGAGGGTGTCGCCTTCGATGGTCGTGGTGGCGACCGGGGTCGTCTGGGCCGAAGATTCGATCTTCTGCGCCTGGGTGACGACCGTTTCCAGCTTGGTCCGTACGCCGCGTGGGCCCGGATCTTCCGCCGCCGGGGACGGATCCTGCGCGAGCGCGGCGCCACCCGACAGCGCAATCGCCGATACCGTCGCCAGCGCGAGCGGCCATTTCGGCGCGTAAATAAATCTAGATTGCTTCATCTTATACTCCCCTGGACGACGGTGGTCGTTCGGTTTCGGTGCCCGCTTATGGTAACGGGGTGTGGATACTGCCCACGGACAACAGGAGTGACGGTTTGTTCTCTCCCCCGGCCGCCCCATCAGCTTGAACGTACTGATATGCTAAGGCTTGGCGCTATTACCGCGCGGTAATAGCTAACGCCACCGGCGCCCGGCAACGCAACGGAAAAAAGGCAGCGGTGACGCTGATCCATGAATTTCAAATCCCAATGTGGCAAAAGCGTCACAGGCGCGGCGGCTTGTTGCCATTTTGCAATCATGGGTGACTTTTCGAGAAGCCCCGATGCAGGCGGAGGGCAGCAAAAAAATCGGACGGCATGATGCTTCTCGGCAGGCGTCGCTCTTGACGGCGCGGCCTGGGTGACGCGAACTGTGCCGTGTCCACCGAAGGGAGCGCATCATGTCATACTGCGAAGGGGTCTGGCAGCAGGCGCTGCCGAGGCGCGCCGCCATCCTCGACCTGCCGTTCAACCGCGAACTGGCCGCCGGGACGCTGCCGCGCGAGACGTTCCAGTTCTACATGCTCCAGGACAGCCTCTATCTCGACGGCTATTCGCGCGCCCTGTCGCTGCTGTCGGCGCGGTCTCCGGAAACGGACATGATGCTGGAGTTCGCACAGGCGGCGCAGGTTGCGCTGGTGGTCGAGCGCTCGCTGCACGAGAGCGTGTTCCGGGAATACGGCCTCGATCAGTCGGTTGTCGACGCGGCGGAGCCGTCGCCGACCTGCCTGGGCTATGTGAACTTTCTCATCGCCACCGCGCACCAGGCGAGCATCGAGGAGGCGGTGGCCGCGGTGCTGCCATGCTTCTGGGTCTACGAGGAGGTGGGCAACGTCATTCATGGACGCGCCGCCGCCGGCAATCCCTATCGCGCCTGGATCGATGCCTATGCCAGCGACGAGTTCGCGGCGGCGGTTCGGCGGGTGATCGGCATCACTGACCGGCTGGCGCTGCACGCATCGCCCAGGGCCGTCGCCGGGATGACGCGGGCTTTCATGCGCTCGGTGCAGTACGAGTGGATGTTCTGGGACAGTGCCTATGCCCGCGAGACCTGGCCGATCTGACCCGGGCCGGACGGCAACGCCGCCTCGACATCGATCTGCGCCCCTGCTTTAATTGCCGCAAACGGGAGAACACGTCATGAGTTATGACATCAAGATCGTCGGCGGCACCATCGTGGACGGTACCGGAGCGCCGGGCTACCGGGGCGACGTGGGCATCAGGGGCGGGCGCGTCGTCGCGCTGGGCGATGCGCCCGAGGATGGCGGCACGGTGATCGACGCCGCAGGCAAGGTGGTCTGCCCCGGCTTCGTAGACATCCACACCCATTACGACGCCCAGGTGCTGTGGGACCGGATGATGACCATCTCGCCGTGGCACGGCGTCACCACCGCTGTTGTCGGCAATTGCGGTTTCGGCATCGCGCCGACCCGGCCCGAGCATCGCCGGCTGATCCTGCAGACGCTGGAGAACGTGGAAGGCATGTCGCTCGACGCGCTCGAGGCGGGCCTCGGCGACGACTGGGGCTTCGAGACCTTCCCGGAATATCTCGACGCGCTCGAGCGTCACGGCATGGCGATCAACATGGGCGTGCTGCTCGGCCACACGCCGCTGCGCATGTATGTGATGGGCGAGGACGCCGTCGAGCGCGCCGCGACGCCGGACGAGGTGGCGCGGATGCGCGACCTGGTCCGCGAGGGGCTCGAGGCCGGGGCTGTCGGCTTTTCCACCTCGAAGGCGGTCACCCATTGGGGCTATCACGGCAAGCCGGTGCCCAGCCGCCTCGCCGAACTGGACGAAATCGCGGAGCTGGCGAGCCCGGTCGGCGACGTGGGCGGCATGCTTCAGGTGAATGTGGGACCTGGCTTCTACCTGAAGGAACTGGCGCCGATCGCCCGGAGCACTGGGCGCACCATCAGCTGGACGGCCATGCTGACCGGCCTGTTCGGTCCCGGCGGCCACCGCAAGCAGCTCGACCGCACGGCCGATCTGGTCGAGGAGGGGCTCAACATCATCCCGCAGGTGGCCTGCCGGCCGCTCAATTTCGAATTCCAGTTCGAGGCGCCGTTCCCGTTCGAGGCCATGCCCATGTTCGCCGAACTGGGCGCCGGCACGCGCGTGGCCAGGCTGGCGAAATACGCCGATCCCGCGTGGCGCCAGCAAGTACGTAACAAGCTGATCCCCGTGCTGGTCGGCTGGACAGACCGGACCACCATCGCAATCTATCCGCCCGAGCCGGCGCTGGAGGAGCGCAACCTGGCCGAGGTAGCCCGCGAGCGCGGCGTGGATCCGATGGACCTGGCGTTCGACATGGCGCTGAACACCGATCTCAAGGCGCGTTTCCGCACCGCCGTGCTGAACACCGACGAGGAAGCCATCGGCGAAATGCTGCACGATCCCAATACCGTGCTGGGCTTGTCCGATGCGGGCGCCCATGCCAGCCAGCTCTGCGATGCCTGTTTCTCGACCCATCTGCTCAGCCACTGGGTGCGCGAGAAGGGCGTGCTGACTATCGAGCAGGGTGTGCGCGCGTTGACGTCTCGTCCGGCCGAGGTGTTCGGCATCACCGACCGCGGCCGGCTCGAGGTCGGGTTGCCCGCCGACGTCGTGGTGTTCGATCCGGCGACCATCGCCGCGGCGCCGATCACCCGCGTCTACGATCTGCCGGCCGGCGCCGACCGCCTGCAGTCGGACGCGATCGGTGTCGACGCGGTGATCGTCAACGGCACCCTGCTGCGCCGGAATGGCGTCGACCAGGTCGATCCGGCCGGCGCCCTGCCGGGCCGCCTGCTTCGGCGCGGCCGGACGGCCCAACCCGGCCGCATGGCGGCCGAATAGCCCGCCGCGATACACCGGACGCAATATCCGGCTGGCGTGCTGCCCTCGACAGACGCCGCGGCTTGGCTATGCTGCCTAAGGGAAACGGCGGGGGATCGGCGATGAAATTCGCGTTGTGGTTCGCGGCGGCCTGGCTGCTGGCGGTTCCGGCACATGCAGAACAGGCCGGCTGGCCGCTCTATGGCGGCGATGCCGCCGGAACCCGCTATTCCCCGCTCGACCAGATCACCGCTGAGAACGTGGACGAACTGGAAGTCGCCTGGGTCTACCGTACCGGCGAGGTCGCCAGGCGCGGACCGAAGGCGACCGCCTACAGTTCGGTCCAGAACACCCCAATCCTGGTCGACGGCTCGCTGATCGTCTGCACGCCGTTCAACCGCATCATCGCGCTCGACCCGGCGACGGGGCGCGAGCGGTGGGTGTTCGATGCCGGCATCAAGCTCGATCTGGAGGTGCCGCATTATAACTGCCGCGGCGTCACCCAGTGGACCGATCCTGAAGCGCCGTCCGACGCGGCCTGCCGCACCCGCATCCTGTTCGGCACCAACGATCTGCGGCTGATGGCCGTCGATTCCCGCACCGGCCGGCCCTGCGCTGGTTTCGGCACGGCGGGCGCCGTCGCCGTGCCGGCGATCAGTCCGGCCGAAGCGCGCAAGGGCGAGGCGCGGATCGTGGCCGCGCCGGTGGTCCTGGGCGGCGTGCTGGTCACCGGCACCGTCGTGCTCGACAATCAGCGCGCCAATGCGCCGCTGGGCACCGTGTTCGCCTTCGATCCGCGCAGCGGCGCGCTGAAATGGACATTCGACCCGATCCCGCGCGATCCAGCCGATCCGGCCTATGCCACCTGGCTCGACGGCGGCGCCGAGAGGACGGGCGCCGCCAACGTCTGGTCGACCATGGTGGTGGACGAGGCGCGCGACCTGGTATTCCTGCCGGTGTCCAGCCCGGCGCCGGATTTCTGGGGCGGCGGCCGCAAGGGCGACAACCTGTATTCCAGCTCGCTGGTGGTGCTGAAGGGCGCGACCGGCAAGGTGGTCTGGCACCGCCAGCTCGTGCATCACGATATCTGGGACTGGGAT
>CAMBYA010000109.1 GCA_945872035.1 Rhizobium sp. Q54 | reverse complement strand
ACTCGATCAGCACCTGGCCCTGGGTCGCCGCCTGGCCATCCTCGAAATGCACGCGGGCGACCTTTTCGGTGACCTTAGCTGAAAGCGTGACGGATTCATTGGCGTGCAGCGTGCCGATCGCCTCGATCCGCTCGACGAACTCAACGGGCTGGATGGTGTACGAGACAACGGGCACGGGTTGCGGCGTGGGAACCTTCTGCGATGCAGAATCGCAGGCGCCCAGCGTCAGGCACACGCCCACCAACCACCACTTGCCTCTCACCGCATCCCCCACCGGCCCGACGGCCGTGTTTACCAGACGGACAATTACCTGCGCCCGTGCATAATTAAGTCCATAAGGATTGCCGGTTGCAAGGACTTGGTGAAAAGGTTGTCAGTGAGCGTCCACGTCGACCGGATGGGTCCAGTCCATTACGCGAATGGGGTCGGTCCTTCCGTCCCATTTGGCCGATGCCGCGACGCCATTGTTGTAGAGATCCAGGTAGCGCTGGATCGTCGGCATGAGCTGGATCATCACCCCGGGCGAACCGGCCACGTCCAGATAGGCATGCGAGCCGGGATAGCGCTGGGCGACCACGAAATCCACGCCCGCCGCCTCGAGTTCGGCCAGCTTGGCGTCGACGTCATCGCACCAGGCCGCCAGGTGCTGCATGCCGCCTTCCGGATTGGCCGCCAGGTAATCGCTGTAGATGTTGGGACCCGAGCCTTCGAGCGGCGCGATCAGCTCGATCTGCTGGTCGCCCGAGCAGGCGAAGGCAGCGGTGATATGGCAGACGGTCGGCTTGCCGTAATGCAGGCCGTCGATGGTGACGGCCGGGATCACGTACCAGGGACCGACGCCGCGAGCCAGCCAATGCGCCATGCCCGCCTGCAGGTCGGGCACGATATAGCCCTGCTGGATCATCGGTCCGTAGATCTTGCTCATGGCGGTTCTCCTTTTCCCCGGCGGCGAGCCTAGTCTCCGCCGCACCCGAGAGGCAACCGGTTACGGCACGATCCAGGTGGCAGACAGTGCGCCCGCCCCGTCCCACTCGAATCGGGCCGAGACATTGCCGGTGTGCGCCAGACGCAGCCACTCCACCCGCCGGACGCCGATGACGGCCACGAGGAAGTTCACGAAGCCCGGCTCGACATCGTTCACGGCGCCGGGCAAACCGTTGCCAGGCGCCTCGAGCGGCAGGCCTGGCCCAGGCGCGGACAGGTACGGTCGGCGCGTTACGGCCGGCGCGGCGTCCCAGCACGAACGCGCGACCGCATCGCCGGCGTGCAGCGCCGCCTCGCCCCAGGCACGGAGCTGGACGCCGCTCGCCGGATCGTAGAACACCATGCAGACCCGCGGATCGGCGCCCAGTTGAGCTGCTTTCGCGGAGCGGGCATCGGTGAAAACCGTCAGCGTCCTCGCCGCGACATCGGCGGCGCGGAGCACGACCGTGCGCGCGTCTCCATGGCCGCTGGCCAGCACCGGCGTGCGCAGCGGCGAATCGCGGGAGTCCGGCGCCGCCGTGAGCAGCCTCCAGCAGTCGGCGGCCAGGTCATGGAGATTCATGGTGTGCATCCGGTTGACGATGATCAGTGGCTCGACCCTAGTATCTCGCGATGGAGACCGGAACCGACATCTGTCCGCTTTGCGACCGTCCGCTTGGGCTCCGGCGTGAGCGGCACCACCTGGTGCCACGGCTGAAAGGCGGCCGGGAAACCGTGCTGCTGCACCCTATCTGCCACCGCAAGATCCACAGCCTGTTCAGCGAAGCCTTGCTGGCCAGGTCCTACGCCACCATCGACGCGTTGCGCGCCCATCCGGAAATCGCGCGGTTCATTGCCTGGCTCGCCGGCAAGCCGCCGGATTTCCATGTCGCGACGCGCGGCGCACGGATCCAGCACCACTGAACAGGCCCATGCTATTTGCGCAGCACCGCCATACTTTTCCATGGGATGTCCGGATGTTGCAGTGCTGTTCCGGTACGCCATATATAGCTCAGCCCGGAATAACCCTGTTCCGGCATGGGGCTACAGGAAAAATGGCTAAGGCTTTCGGTCTGATCAACGCGTTCGCGCTGCTCGCTGGTACAATGTCGCTGGTGCTCTGGGGCTAGCGGCCGTCTCGCCCCGTTCCGCTAGCGCGGAACCACGATCGATCCCTCGAGATACAGGACACAGCTGCCGGACACCCGCACCGCGCCGGGAAGCACCGTGCTGCGCAGCAGGCCGCCGCGCTTCGACGCCTGGTGGCAGGTCAGCGTATCCCTGCCCAGCCTGCCGGCCCAGTAGGGCGCGGCGACGCATTGAGCCGAACCGGTGACCGGATCCTCGTCGACGCCGACGGACGGCGCGAAAAAGCGCAGCACGAAATCGGTCCGCTAGCCGGGCGCGGTGGCGATGACGTATGATCGATCGAACCCCAGGAGCGCCCTGATATCCGGTTTCAGCGCCCGAACCTCGGCCTCGGTTTCGTAGACAGCGACATACTCACGCTCGCCCGCCAGCCATGCGGCCGGCACGCCGCCCAGCGCCTCGGGCAGGCCGGCGGGCGGCGTGACCGAATCGAGCGACTTGCGCTGCAGGGTCATGGCGAAACCGTCGCCCTCGGGCACCACCGTCAGCGGTCCGCTTAGCGTGTGGAACGTCACCGCGTCACGCCCGGCCTCCAGCAAGGTCAGGATCACGAACGCGCTGGCGAGCGTGGCATGGCCGCACAGCGGCACCTCGGCGCCCGGCGTGAACCAGCGCAGCCGGTAGTCGCCGCCGTCGCGGACGAAGAAGGCGGTCTCGGACAGATTGTTCTCGGCCGCGATCGCCTGCAGCACCGGGTCCGGCAGCCACGAATCGAGCGGACAGACCGCCGCGGGATTGCCGCCGAACAGAGCCTCGGTGAACGCGTCCACCTGAAAAATCGGAATTCTCATTATCGCCTCGCAAAACGAAAGGAGCCGCCCGCATATCCTCCATTGTCCCGAAGGACGCTGGCGGATGGCGGACGGCTTCCTGAACTTGTCGCCCGGCGAACCGGGCGATTATCCAATCAGAACGGCAGACCGCCCATCGGCTTGGTCATGTCGTTGAGCGCCTTCACGTCTTCCGCCGAGAGCTTGGCGCCGGCGGCGGCGACGTTCTGTTCGATCTGCGCCGGCTTGGTGGCGCCCGCCATCACCGAGGTCACGCCCGGCTGCGCGAGCAGCCACGCGACGGCGATTTCCAGCACGCTCAGGCCGCGCTCCTTGCCGAATGCCTCGATCTTCTCGACCAGGTCGAAATTGCGGTCGTTCATCTCCAGACCGCCCAGGCCGGCCATGTTGCTGCCCTCGCCGAAGCGGGTGCCGGCGGCGGGCTTCTCGCCGCGCTTGTACTTGCCGGTCAGCATGCCCGAGGCCAGCGGGAAGTAGGGCAGGAAGCCCACGCCCACGTACTTGGCGGCGGCGAGGCGCTCGTCCTCAACGTCGCGGCGCAGGATGTTGTAGAAGTTCTGCACCGACACGAACTGCGGCACGCCCAGCTTCTGGGCGGTGCGCACGGCGTCGACCAGCACGTGGCCCTTGAAGTTGCAGCAGCCGATGTAGCGCACCTTGCCCTGCTGGACCAGGTCGCCCAGCGCCAGCAGCGTTTCCTCCAGCGGCGTCGACGCGTCGGGGAAGTGCATCTGGTAGAGATCGATGTAATCGGTGCCCAGGCGCTTCAGGCTGGCCTCGACCGCGTTCATGATATAGCGGCGCGAGCCGCCGTTCATGTAAGGGCCGGCACCCATCGGCATGCCGAACTTGCTGGCCAGCACGATGTCCTTGCGGCGGGCGCCCAGCGCCTTGCCCAGGAACTCCTCGGACTTGCCCCACAGATGCGGATCGGTCGGATAGGCGTCGGCGGTGTCGAACATGCTGATGCCCTGGTCGAGCGCCTTGTCGACGACGGCCTGGGTCTCGGCCATGTCGGTGCGGCCACCGAAATTGTTGGTGCCCAGGCTGATGGTCGAAATCTTCAGGCCGGAATTACCCAGATTACGGTATTCCATTGTGCGGTCTCCCCTGTTTGCGAAACGGTTGCGCGCACGATGCCACGCGCCCGGCGGGCTGTCCACCAGACAGCAAGCGCGCTGGTTTTGTCTGGCCGCTAAGCCATGATGTTGTAGCCGGCGTCGACGTAGATCGTGCCACCGGTCATCCGCCTGGCTGCGTCCGAGGCAAGGAACGCAGTGACGGCGCCGACGTCCTCGATCCCCACCAGCTGCCGTGCCGGGGCGCGGGCGGCCGCCTGTTCCATCAGCGCGTCGAAACGGTCGATGCCCGAGGCCGCGCGGGTGCGGATCGGGCCTGGCGAGATGGCGTGGACGCGGATGCCCCTCGGACCCAGCTCGGCAGCGAGGTAACGGACGGTGCTTTCGAGCGCCGCTTTCACCGGCCCCATCACGTTGTAGTGGTCCACCACCCGTTCGGCGCCGTGATAGGTCATGGTGAACAGCGTGCCGCCATCGGCCATCAGCGGCTCGGCGAGGCGCGCCATGCGGATGAAGGTGTGGCACGAAATGTCCATCGCCATCAGGAAGCCGTCGCGGGAACAGTCGGTCAGCCGGCCCTGAAGGTCCTCGCGCGGCGCGAACGCGACCGAGTGCAGGAGGAAATCGAGCCGTCCCCAGCGCCGCGAGATCTCGTCGAATACCGCGTCGATCATGCCGTCGATCCGCAGGTCGCAGGGCAGGAACAATTCGGCGTCGAGCTCGTCCCGCAGCGGCTCGACGAACGGGAGCGCCTTCTCGTTCAGATAGGTCAGCGCCAGGTCCGCGCCCTGTGTCCGGAAAGCCCGGGCGCAGCCATAGGCGATGGAGCTGGCATTGGCGATGCCGACCACCAAGCCCTTGCGGCCATCGAGCCGAAAGCCGTTCTCAGCGCTGGTAGACATAGGTCCCCGGCGCGGCTTCGCGCGGCGGAAGTCCCCGGTCGGGCGCGCCCATCGCCGGCGGGTCGGCCAGTCCGACGGTTCCCCGCGCGACCAGCCAGGCGTGCCACTCCTCCCACCACGATCCTTTCTTCGCGGGCGCCATCGACGCCCAGCTGTCCGGGTCGAGATAAGACTGCCCTGGAATGCGCTCCATAATCTGGAAGTGGCGATGCGGATGACCCGGTTCGCTGACGATACCGGCATTGTGCCCGCCGCTGGTCAGAACGAAGGTCACCGGCGTATCGACGAACAGTGTGATCTTGTAGACCGAACGCCAGGGAGCGATATGGTCCTTCGTAGTTCCGACAGCGAACACCGGGGCGCGAATATCTCCAAGGTGAATGACCCGACCGTCCACGGCATAGCGCCCGGACGACAGGCGGTTCTCCAGGAACAGGCCGCGCAGATACTGGGCGTGCATCAGATAGGGCATGCGCGTCTGGTCGGCGTTCCAGGCCATCAGGTCATTGGGCGACTCACGTTCGCCAAGCACATAGGTCTTGATGATCCGGGACCACACGAGATCATTGGAACGCAGCGCCTGGAACGCGCCCGACATCTGGGATGCTTCCAGGTAGCCTCGCTCCCACATCATGTCTTCCATCAGCGTGACCTGTGACTCGTCGATGAAAAGCATCAGGTCGCCTGCTTCCGTGAAGTCGGTCTGGGCAGCCAGCAGGCTGACGCTGGCGAGGCGGTCGTCATCGTCCCTCGCCATCGTCGCGGCGGCGATCGACAGGATCGTTCCCCCCAGACAATAGCCGCAGGCGTGGACGCGCCGTGCCGGCATGATCGCCGAGATCGTATCGAGCGCCGCCATCACACCGTCGCGGCGATAGTTGTCGATGGCGACGTCGCGGTCGGCGGCAGTCGGGTTCTTCCACGAGATCATAAATACGGTGTGTCCATGCTCGACGAGATAGCGGACCAGCGAATTCCGCTGCGACAGGTCGAGGATGTAGTACTTCATTATCCAGGCGGGCACGATCAGGATCGGTTCCGCCTGGACCCTCGGGGTCTGCGGCTCGTACTGAATCACTTCCATCAGGTCATTGCGGTAGACGACACGTCCGGGGGTGACGGCGACGTTCTCGCCAACCCGGAACGCTTCGGTCCCCGCTGGCGGACGCTCATTCAGCATGCGGTCCAGATCGTCGAGCCAGTAGGAGAACCCGCGTGCAAGGTTCTCGCCCCGCTCTTTCATGGTCCGTTCCACGATTTCCGGATTCATCCACGGCACATTGGTCGGCGACATCATGTCGAGCATCTGCCGGGTCAGTGACCAGACCTGCCGGGCGTGGGGAGGCGTGGTCCCCCTGGCGCCGAATATGGCGTCTTCCCACCAGCCTTCGGCAAGGCGAAAGCCCTGTTCCATGACATTGTAGGGAAATCCTGACCATTCGCTCGCCGCGAACCGCTGGTCGGCGTCTTTCGCAGACGCGATAGGGGCTGGCGCACCGGCGGCGGCAGCCTTGGCCGTGTAGGACGCCAGCTTGAGGGCTCCGCGCACGGCATCGGATGCGAGCGCAGCCTGGCGTCCGGGCGCCACGGAAAGGTGAAACGCCCAGTCGGCAAGCGCCGAGCCGACCGACCATGGCGATAGCCCGCCTGCCGTGCGGCCGCGCATGGCCCGCAGCAAGCGATCGAGCGCCTCCAGCTTGGTCCCATCCACATAGGGCTTCATCTCCGGGCGCGGATCAGTGTGGGAGTGAACCGCCGGAAAGGCACCGGACGCTGGCGCGGCTGTCGCCGCCGGGACCCGGGGGACGTTGACGATGTTGGGCATGGACTGTCCGATCTACGTGCAGGGCCAAACCGAGACGGACGCGTCCTTTGTTCCTTGTGGAATCGGATGTCGCGCCAGTGCACTCGGGCCGGGGTGCACGGATACTATGAAAGCGTTGTTACGTTGGCGTGACGCGCTGGAAAAGCCTCGTTCTACCAGCCGGAGCCTGCAGACGCTTTATCCGATGGCGCTCCTGAACCGGCGCAAATAGGCCAGGTGCTCGTCGGCCGTCTTCAGCCCGGCGCCCATGGTGTGGATGGTGACGTGCGTCGCGCCCGCCTGCTTCCATGTGGCGTGGTCGGCGGCGGCATCGTCGGGCGTGCGCACCGGCCCGCCCAGCGTGGCGCCGACGAAGATGATGTTGTCGATGCCGACCGCGTCCGGGTCGCGCCCGGCCTGCTTCACCAGCGCGCGCATCTCGGCCACCTTGTCGATGGCCTGCGCCGCGGGCAGCACCGGAATCCAGCCGTCGCCGGTGCGGGCGACGCGGTCCATCGACGCCTGCGAGGCGCCGCCGAACCAGACCGGAATCGACTTGCGCACCGGCGCGGGATTGATGCCGGCGTCGGTCACCTTGTGGAAGCGGCCGTCATGGCTGATCGGCTTGCCGGTCCACAGCTTGCGCAGCAGGTCGACCTGCTCGTCGAGCCGAGCGCCACGGGCCTGGAACGGCGTGCCCAGCGCCTCGTACTCGATCTGGTTCCAGCCGATGCCGAAGCCCAGCCGCAGCCGGCCTCCCGAGAACACGTCGGCGTTCGCCGCCTGCTTGGCGAACAGCGCCGCTTGGCGCTGCGGCAGGATGATGATGCCGGACGCCAG
>CAMBYA010000108.1 GCA_945872035.1 Rhizobium sp. Q54 | reverse complement strand
CGCCGATCACCTCGAAGCCGAACACGTCCTCATAGAATTTCCGTCCCGCCTCGAGGTCGGGCACGTTCACACCGACGTGATGGATGCCGCAGATCAGTGACGTCATGGTCTTTCCCCGTTTTTCGCGTTTCCGCTGAACGCTAGCACCGCCGGGTGACGTCGGCGCGCGAAAATTTCGGTGTCATTTGATCCTCGCTGTCTGATGATCTCTTGGGTCACGCGAGCAGGCCATCGAGCGGGTCTGGCGGCCGCTGGACGCGGCCCAGGCGCCGCCTCCGGCATTGCATGACGAGGGATTAAGATGTATGTTACATGTATCTTATAAGAGGCGTGCGCCATGGAACTGAACCACACCGTTTCCGAAGAACGCCTTGCCGGGTTGGTCGACCGATTCTATGCGAAGGTCCGGGCCGACGCGTTGATCGGCCCGCTGTTCAACCGGTCCGTCGAGGACTGGCCCCATCATCTCGAGAAGCTGGCCGCGTTCTGGTCGTCCGTCATGCTGACGAGCGGCCGCTACAAGGGCAATCCGGTCGCCGAGCACGTCAAGCACATGGGGTCGATCACCCCCGCCATGTTCGATCGCTGGCTTTCGCTCTGGGCCGAGACAACCTCGGAACTGCTTGAGCCCGGGATCGCCCGCCAGTTCCAGGAGAAGGCGGGCCGTATCGCCGAGAGCCTGCAGCTTGCTCTGAAATTTCATGCCGGAGTGCCGACGGTTGCCGCACCGGCGCGGCCGCCCGCCCGCAGCGATATGCCGTACCGTTCGACGCCGGTGTTCGATCAGGACTCCCTGCCCGGCGCGCTGCGGCGGGAACATCGCACCAGGGCGGGCACCTGGGGCGTCATCCGCGTCCTCGCCGGCAGGCTGCGGTTGCACAGGACCGAGGGCGGCGAGGTCGAGGAACTGTCGGAGGATTGTCCCGGCATCGTCGCGCCGGAGCAGGCCCATTGGGTCGAGCCGATCGGCCCGTTCCGCATGCAGGTGGATTTCCACGACGCGCCGCCGGCCCTGGCCCGGCAGGGAGCCTGACATGACCTATGTCGTTACCGAAGCCTGCATCGGCGTGAAGGGCGAGGGGTGTATGGAAGTCTGCCCGGAATACGCGATCTTTTCCGAGCCGGCGGACGACATGTCGTTCATCGACCCGAACAAGTGCACCGATTGCGGCGTCTGCATGGCGGCCTGCGTCGTCGGCGCCATCTATCCGGGCAACGCGCTGCCGGCCGCGTCGCGCGAATTCCTCGGCCTCAACGACTACTGGTTCCGGCACAAGACCGGCGTTCGCGCCCGGGTCCGCGAGATCGGCATCGCCCTCAGCCAACTCGTCTAGTAGCCCGCGTCCCGGTTGATCGGGTTCAGCAGCTCCCGGCCGCTCTGGAAGCGCCGGATGTTCTCCACGATCAGCCCGCCGATGGCGTCGAACGGATTGCCGCCCTTGCCCCAGGACATGTGCGGCGTCAGGCGCACCCTGGCATGGCTGTAAAACGGGTGGCCGTTCGGCAGCGGCTCCGGATCCGTGACGTCGAGCGTCGCCATGCGCAGGTGGCCGCTGTCGAGTGCTTCCAGCAGCGCGTCCTGGTCGACCATGGGGCCCCGCGCGATGTTCACGAAATGCGCGCCCTGCTTCATCCTGGCGAACGCCTCCCGGTTCATCATCCCGCGCGTTTCCGGTGTCAGTGGCGCGGCCAGCACCAGATGATCCGACTGGGCCAGCACCTCGTCGAGCGTCGCGTAGCTGGCGGCCGAGCCTGACGGCAACAAGCCGCTCCGGCTGGTCGCCAGCACCCTGGCGCCAAATGGCGCGGCACGCTGGGCGATCGCCTGGCCGATGGTGCCGAAGCCGACGATGCCGACGGTCTTGCCCTCGATGGTGCCCAGCGGGTTCTGCTGCATTTGGTGCCACTCGTCGCCCTTGTCGATCCACGCCTCGGGAAAGCGCTTCTCCAGCGCCAGGATGCTGGCGACGGCGAACTCGGCGATGGCGTTGGACTGGGTGCCGCGGCCGCAGGTGGCGTTCGCCACCTCCCACACCCACTTTGGGGAATCGTCCACACCTGTCGACACGGCCTGCACCCACTTCAGGCCGAAGGGCCAGCCTTCCGGCTTCTCGGGCGGATAATGGATGCCACCATGCGGCGGCAGCAGGATCATGGCCGTCGCGTCCGCGGGGACTTGCCAGTGATCGGGTGCCTTCGGCGTGCCGGCCAGTGTGACGCCGTCGGGCAGCCTGGATTGGAGTTGCCGCACGATGCCGTCGGGCAGGTGATGGGCGATGATCAGGGCCTCGGTCATGTCGCACTCCGGATTCGTTTTGGCGGTTACTCTAGAAAGTTCACGCGTGCTTGCGCCAGAGCGATCTACAATGGTGTCCTGCTGGCAACATGACGGGAGGGTTGCAATGGACCTGGCATTCGCGGACACGGACGAGGCGTTCCGCCTGGAAGCGCGGGAATTTTTCGAGCAGCGCTTCCCGAAAGACATCCTGGACAAGGTGCGGCGCGGCCAAACCCTTGGCAAGGACGACCTGGTCCGCTCCGAGAAGGCGTATCACGCGGAAGGCTGGAGCGCCGCTAACTGGCCGCAGGAGTATGGCGGTACCGGCTGGACCGTCACCCAGAAATACATCTTCGACGAGGAGCGCGAGCGGGTCGGCGCGCCGTCGGTCGTGCCCATGGGCCTGCTCTACGTGGCGCCGGTGATCTACACCTTCGGCAGCCCGGACCAAAAGCAGCGCTTCCTGCCCGGCATCCTGTCGAGCGACGTGTTCTGGGCGCAGGGCTATTCGGAACCCGGCGCCGGCTCGGACCTGGCCTCGCTGCAGACCCGCGCTGTGCGCGACGGCGACGACTACATGGTCAACGGCGTCAAGATCTGGACGTCGCAGGCCCACTACGCCGACTGGATCTTCTGCCTGGTGCGCACCTCCACCGAGGGCAAGCCGCAGGAAGGCATCACCTTCCTGTGCATGGACATGAAGACGCCGGGCATCACCGTGCGCCCGATCATCGGCATCGACGGCGGTCACTACCTCAACCAGGTGTTCTTCGAGAGCGTCCGTGTGCCGGTGGAAAACCGCATCGGCGAGGAGAACAAGGGCTGGGACTATGCCAAGTACCTGCTGACCCACGAGCGCACGTCCTATGCCCATGTGGCGCGCAAGAAGATGGACATGGCGCGCCTGAAGCAGCTTGCCCGCACGATCACCGCGGACGGCCGCACCCTGGGCGACGATCCGCTGTTCCGGCAGAAGGTGGCCGAGGCCGACGTGGCGCTCGCCGCGCTGGAGATGACCGTGCTGCGGGCCATCGCGGCGCTGTCGTCGGGCGAGGCGCCCGGCAACGAATCCTCGATCCTGAAGATCATGGCCACCGAGCGCGCCCAGCAGGTCACCGAACTGTTCGTGGAACTGGGCGGGCTCTATAGCGCCCAGTTCGTCACCGACCGCAGCCGCCCGGACTGGAACTCCAATTCCGGCATCCCGGACTGGGTCTCGCCCTCCGTCGCCAGCTACCTGTTCACCCGCGCCCAGACCATCTATGGCGGCGCCACGGAGGTTCAGAAGAACGTCATCGCCAAGCAGGTGTTGAGGTTGCCGTAGCCGTTTCCAGCGCACCTGAAGCCGGGGACATTCGATGACCAGAGAAGACCTCTGTCCCGCCAGTGAACCTAAACCGTCGCGCACCCGGAGGAACTGACAATGGATGATGGACTGGATCTGATGGGCGCCCGGGAAATGGCCGACCCGTCCGTTCTGGCGCAGCGCCTGCTCTCGGGCGATCGGTGCCGCCTGTATGAAGGTTTCGATCCGCCGTTCTATATCGTCTCGCGCTATCAGGACGTGAACGACGTGCTGCTCGATCCCGCGCGCTTTATCAGCGGGCTCGGACAGGGGCCCAACTTCATCCCGCCGGTCGGCGTGGTCTCCGACCCGCCGGCACACACGTTCTTCCGGCGGCTGGTGCAGGACGATCTGAAGCCCGGGTCCATCGCCAAGCTGCGCCCACGTCTGGAGGCCATCGCGCGCGAACTGCTCGACGCCGTCGAGGACAGGGATGTGTGGGATGTGCATGATGATCTGGCATTTCCGCTTCCGGTCATCATCATCTGCGAAATCTTCGGCATTCCGACCGACGATATTCACCAGTTCAAGCTCTGGTCCGATGCCTCGGTGGCGGCGCTGTCCGCGCAGGACCCTTCCGCCTACGAGTCCGAATTGCTGCGCATGCGCGGCTACATCCTGGACCTGTTGCGCGCCAAGCGTGGCCGGATGGATGACCACAGCCTGCTTGCCCGCATCGCCCGGGCGCGGCGCGACGGCATCGACATCTCGGACGAGGAGGCGGTCGGGCTGACACTTCAGCTTTTTGTCGCGGGCAACGAGACCACGACGTCGCTGATCACGAATTTCATGTGGCGCATGCTCTCCGGCGACAATCTGTGGGCCGATTTCCGCGCGGGCGCGATCGATCTGCACAAGGCTATCAACGAAAGCCTTCGGTTCGATCCGCCGCTGCTGGGCCTGTTCCGCACCACGGCCTGCGACGTGGAGATCGCCGGCACCCGCATTCCGGCCAACACCAAGGTGCTGACCCATTATGGCGCGGCCAATCGCGATCCCGCGGTGTTCGAGCGACCCGATGTTTTTGACGTACACCGGCCGATCAGGAAGATTCTGTCCTTCGGACTGGGCATCCATTTCTGCCTGGGCGCGGAACTGGCCAAACTGGAGGCGCAGGTCACCCTGTCGGCGCTGAGGGACCGCTTCCCCCGCCTGGAGCTGGTCGATGACGGCGAGCGGATTGGTCCGTTCCTGTTCTGGGGCCGCCGCAAGCTGCCCATTCGTCACGCCGGACTGGGTTCCATCGGCCAATGAAGGGGGCTCACCGAAATCCGGGTGCCTTCACCCGCCCGTGACCTTTGCCACCGGCGCTGCTATTGAAGGCGCCCGATTCAGTGAAGCGTCACCGGCAATGCAATCGATCGGCCTCGATTTCGGCACCACCAATTCCGTCGCCTGCGTGTTGCGCGAGGACGGCGACATCCACACTCTGGCGTTCGACGGACCGGACGGCGCCGAGCGGATATTCCCGACCCTGCTGACATTCTGGCAGGAGGAGAGCGGGCGGGGCAGGGCGCGGACGCTGGTCGAGGGCGGCCAGTGGGCCATCGAGGCTTTCCGGCAGAACGAGCCCGAGTGCCGGTTCCTGAAATCCATCAAGACCTTCGCCGGCAACCCGCATTTCTCCAACACCGCGATCTACGGCGCGTCCTATGGCTTCGAAGATCTGATGCGCGCCTTCCTGTCCTCCATGCGCGAGCGCGGCGACATGGCGGAGGCATGGCGGAGCAAGCGCATCGTCATCGGCCGGCCGATCCGCTTCGCCGGCCTGAACGCCAGCGACGACCTGGCGATCAAGCGCTACGGGGCGGCGCTCAAGGCGCTGGGATTCACCGAGATGCGGACGGTCTATGAACCGCTGGCCGCCGCTTATTATTTCGTCCGCGACCTGTCCGAGGCGGCGAATGTGTTCGTCGCCGATCTGGGCGGCGGCACCAGCGATTTTTCCATCATTCGTCTCGAGCCGCGCGGCGGCGCGATGGTCATGGAACCGCTGGCCTCGCGCGGCCTGGATATCGCCGGCGACCGGTTCGACTACCGGATTATCGACCGGATCGTCTCGCCGGCGCTCGGCAAGGGCACCGAATACGACAGCCTCGGCAAGACCCTGCCGTTCCCGATCAGCTACTACACCAGGCTCGCGCGCTGGAACGAGGTCTATACGCTGCGCAGCAACAGGATCTATGCCGAGATCGTCGATCTGAAGCGCTACAGCTTCG
This sequence comes from Rhizobium sp. Q54, assembly GCA_945872035.1. Classification (GTDB taxonomy): domain Bacteria; phylum Pseudomonadota; class Alphaproteobacteria; order SMXS01; family SMXS01; genus RI-34. The sequence continues at coordinate 1,711 of CAMBYA010000108.1, read as the reverse complement.
CACCCGATCGGATCGATAAACTGATCCGCTTCATCGACGCGGAAGCGGCCTTCGACATGCACGCCGCCGTGGCGAAGACCAAACGCGACTTGTCGTCGCAGGACAGCGCCACCTTCCGGCTGAACTTCGACGGCACCGTCATCAAAACCGAGGTCACGCGGCGCCAGTTCGATGCCTGGATTGATCCGGACATGAAAAAGCTGGACGCTCTCGTCGACCAGGCGTTGCAGGAGGCGAAACTGGGCGCGGCGGACATCGACATCGTCTTCCTCACCGGCGGCACGTCCTTCGTCCCCGCCGTGCGCGCCCTTTTCGACCACCGCTTCCCCGGCGCCGCGATCCAGAGCAGCGACCAGCTGGTCTCCATCGCCAAGGGCCTGGCGCTGATCGGAGACGATGAGGACGGTGCGGCCCTGATGACCGATCAGATCGTCGATCTCAACGCTTAGGACAAGGGGCGGTGCATGATCACCTTCGAACCGGCGAAAGCGCATCACCTTCCCGACATCGTGGCCATGCTCGCCAACGACCCGTTGGGCCGCACGCGGGAGGCTGTGTCCGAACCTCTGAACCCGGCCTATGTCGCGGCCTTCGATGCGATCGTCGCTGACAAGAACCAGCTTCTGGTGGTCGCGCTGCTCGACCGGACGGTCGTCGGGACGATGCAACTCTCCTTCATCCCCGGCCTCGCCCTGACGGGCGCCTGGCGCGGCCAGATCGAATCTGTCCGCATCCGTCAGGACAAACGCGATGCCGGCCTGGGCGAGACAATGATCGAATGGGCGATCGATCGCTGTCGGGAGAGGGGTTGCCGGATCGTTCAATTGACCACTGACAAATCCCGCGAGGATGCGCACCGGTTTTATGAGCGGCTCGGTTTCGAGGCATCACATGAAGGCTATAAACTCAAAATTTAGCGCCAGCCTGCATGGTGATGAACTGATCAGACCTTCGGTGGCGGCGCAAGAAATGGCTGGTAGATGTCGCGAAACTCGGCCCTTGCCTCGCAGAGTTCACGATGCGCGGTCAAGTTGGGCCAACGCGCTGGATCCAGATCAAAGACCGAGGCTTCCACCATCTGCGTCAGAACGCATGTGACGATGATGTCGGCATGGCCGATGGTTTCGCCGAACCAGTAGGTGGATGCGCTTGCCGCCCTGTCGCGCTCGAGCACATCCAACGTTCCAGCGATCTGTCCACGGCAACGCTCGATCCATTCGGGAGTTTGCCGGCCGTGGATGGCGCGTTCGTAAATCAGTGAAACCACTTTGTCGCCCAGCCCGGAGGCCAGCGCACAAATGCGGAGTTGGAGGCGCCGTGACGGCCCGGAAGCAGGCATCAGCGCGCGCTCATCGCCAACCATGTCGTCAAGCCCATCGAGTATTGCGGCACTCTCGATAAGGACTTCGGCGTCATGCAACACCAGGGCAGGCACGCGCATCAGCGGATTGAACGCGGCCACTTGCGCGGCGTCGGTGAATACCGACAAAGGCCGATGTTCAAACGGAATCCCGTACAGCCGCATTGCGATCGCGACACGGCGGACAAAAAGGCTGTCGTATTGGCCGATTAAAATCATCGCAGTCATCTCGCTTAAGACTTCGGTGACACATAAGTCTCCGGTGACGCAAACATTCCGGACCGGATTTCGGTGACGTTGATCACGCCTGAATCCGCATTGATGAGGCAAGTTCCGGGCGCCGCACCAGCG
>CAMBYA010000107.1 GCA_945872035.1 Rhizobium sp. Q54 | reverse complement strand
CGGCAGCAGCGGCGGCTTCGGCAGCCGAGAGGACAGCTATGCCGGCGGCGGGGCGTCTTCGGGCGGCGGCGGACGGGGCGGCGCCAGCGACCTCGACGACGAAATTCCGTTCTGATCGCGGCCTGTTGTCCTGAAAGTTCCCGGTAACCGTTGCGGTATCGGCAAACCGCAATAGCTCTAGTCCATTGCACAGTCGAAGGACGGGAGAACATTGATGCGCGCGAAGGCTTTGACGGCGGCCCTGCTGGTATCGGCCGCCTGTAGCAGTGTTGCATGGGCGGAGGACGCCAGAGTCACCCTGCAGGACCGGAAGGCGCTCAGCCTCACCGTCTACAACGGCGGCACCGGCCTTGTGCGCGACACCCGCACGGTCGCCGTGCTCGCCGGGCGCAGCGTGCTGTCGTTCGTCGACGTGGCCGCCCAGATCCAGGCCGAGACCGCGCTGCTGAAGGGCGCGCCGTTCGACGTGCGGGAACAGAACTTCGATTTCGACCTGCTCAGCCCGGAAAAGCTGCTGGAGAAGTCGGTCGGCCGGACCGTCAGGCTGGTCCACACCAATCCCGGCACCGGCGCGGAAACCACCGAGACCGCGACCGTGCTGGGCGCGACCGGCGGCGTGGTGCTGAAAATCGGCGACCGGGTCGAGACCATGTCCGGCGCCACCAGCGTGAACACCCGCCTGCTGTTCGACAGTCTGCCCGCCAACCTCCGGTCGCGGCCGACGCTGTCCATGAGCGTCGAGGCCGCCAGTCCGGTGACCCGCGACCTGATGCTGACCTACATGACCGGCGGCCTGGACTGGAAGGCCGACTATGTCGCCAACCTGGCGCCGGACGAGAAGTCGCTGTCGCTGCAAGGCTGGATCACCATCACCAACACCAGCGGCACGCCCTACGACAATGCCCGCGTGCAAGTGGTGGCCGGGCAGCTGAACCGCGTCTCGCAGAACTATTCCCGCGACATGGAAGCTATGGCGGCGCCTATGGTGACAGTGACCGCAAAGAGAGGCGCAACCGAGGAATCGTTCTTCGAATATCACCTCTACACGCTGCCGGGCGCCGTCAGCCTGGCGGAGAACCAGACCAAGCAGGTCGCCATGCTGGAAGCGCCGCGGATCGCCGCGACGCGCGTGCTGGAAAGCCGGGGCGGAGGCTACTGGTACATGTCCCGCGTCGGCCAGATGCAGCCCCAGCCCGCGTCAATCTCGCTGAAGTTCGACAACAAGGAGACCGCCGGCCTCGGCAAGCCGCTGCCCGGCGGCGTGGTGCGCGTCTACAAGGACGATTCGAGCGGCCAGACCCAGTTTGTCGGCGAGGACAACATCCGCCACACGCCGCGCAACGAGGAAGTCACGCTGAACCTGGGCCAGGCGTTCGACGTGACCGTCAACCGCAAGCAGACCGACTTCAAGCAGGTGAACACGTCGGAAGGTCAGCTTTCCGAGGCCACATCATCCTGGGAATTAACCGTAAAGAACGGCAAGAAGGAGCCGGTCGACGTCCGCGTCGTCGAGAGCATGCAGGGCGACTGGACCGTCACCGCCGAGAGCCTGCCGCACAAGAAGGATTCGGCCAACGAGGCCGTCTGGACGGTGCGGGCGCCTGCCGAGGGACAGACCACCTTCAACTACACGGTACTGACCCGTAACACGCCGTGATGGCGCACCAAAAATCCCATGTTTCCAAGGGGTTGAAGGGAGCGGGAATCCTTGTCCCGCCACCCCCGGACTGGTATAGTGAAAACCTCATCGCTACCACATGTTGCGCCGCGCATGCGCGGCGCACTGCATTTCTGGAAGGCAGTCCCAGGACTTGACGGACGACACCAACCTACCGCCCGAGCCGCCTGAAGACGTGCCCGCCGGCGCCGCTGGCCCTCTCTACCCGCCGGTCACCATCGAAGACGAGATGCGCCGCTCGTATCTCGATTACGCCATGAGCGTGATCGTGTCGCGGGCGCTGCCGGACGTGCGCGACGGCCTCAAGCCGGTGCATCGCCGCATCTTCCATTCGATGAACGAAAACGGCTACAGCCATGACAAGGCCTACCGCAAGTCGGCCCGCATCGTCGGCGACGTTCTCGGCAAGTATCATCCGCACGGCGACCAGTCGGTCTATGACGCCATGGTCCGCATGGCGCAGGATTTCTCCATGCGGCTGCCGCTGATCGACGGCCAGGGCAATTTCGGCTCCATGGACAACGATCCGCCGGCGGCCATGCGGTACACCGAGGCGCGCCTGGCGCTCGCCGCCGAGGCGCTGCTCGACGACCTGGACAAGGACACCGTCGACTTCGTCGAGAACTATGACGGCTCCGAGCGCGAGCCCACGGTGCTGCCGGCCCGCTTCCCGAACCTGCTGGTCAATGGCGCCGGCGGTATCGCCGTCGGCATGGCGACCAACATCCCGCCGCACAACCTGGGCGAGGTCATCGACGCCTGCTGCGAATACGTCGACAATCCCGGCGTCACCGACGACCGGCTGCTCGAGCTTGTCCCCGGGCCCGATTTCCCCACCGGCGGCCTGATCCTGGGTCGCTCGGGCGCCAGTTCGGCGGCGCGCACCGGCCGTGGTTCGGTCGTCATGCGCGGCAAGGTCCATTTCGAGGACATCCGCAAGGACCGCCGCGCCATCGTCATCACCGAGATCCCGTTCCAGGTGAACAAGGCGGGCATGGTCGAGAAAATCTCGGAGATGGTCCGCAACAAGCGGATCGAAGGCATTTCCGAGATGCGCGACGAGTCAGATCGCCACGGCATCCGCGTAGTCATCGAACTGAAGCGCGAGGCAGTGCCCGAGGTGGTGCTGAACCAGCTCTACAAGTTCACCCCGCTGCAGACCTCGTTCGGCGTCAATGCGCTGGCCCTCAATGGCGGCCGGCCCATGCAGATGACGCTGAAGGAGATGATCGCGGCGTTCATCGAGTTCCGCGCCGAGGTCATCACCCGCCGCACCCGGTTCCTGCTGTCCAAGGCCCGCGACCGGGCCCATGTGTTGGTCGGCCTCGCCATCGCCGTCGCCAACATCGACGAGGTGATCGCGCTGATCCGCGCCGCGCCCGACACCGGCACCGCCCGCCAGCAACTGATGGACCGCGACTGGCCGGCCGCCGACGTGGCGCCGCTGATCGAGCTGGTCGCCGATCCGTCCTACATGGTGGTCGACGGCAAATACAGGCTGTCCGACACCCAGGCCCGCGCCATCCTGGACCTGCGCCTTGCCCGCCTGACGGCGCTGGGGCGCGACGAGATCGGCGACGAGCTGAAGTCCCTGGCCGTCAATATCCTCGACTACCTGGAAACCCTGCGCAGCCATCCCAAGCTGATGGGCATCCTGCGGGCCGAACTGGTCGAGATGAAGACCAGGTTCGCCACGCCGCGCCGCACCGCGTTCGAGGAAAGCGAGTTCGACTTCGAGGACGAGGACCTGATCACCCCCGAGGACATGGTGGTGACGGTCACCAACGCCGGCTACGTCAAGCGGGTGCCGCTCAATACCTACCGGGCGCAGCACCGGGGCGGCAAGGGCCGCTCGGGCATGTCCACCCGCGACGAGGACTTCGTCACCCAGTTGTTCGTCGTCAACACGCATACGCCGCTGCTGGTGTTCAGCGACCGCGGCATCGTGTTCAAGATCAAGGTCTGGAAGCTGCCGGTAGGCTCGCCCACATCGCTGGGCCGGCCGCTGATCAACATGCTGCCGTTGCAGGAAGGCGAGGGCATCGCCACCATCATGCCGCTGCCCGAGGACGAGAGCAGCTGGGGCGACCTGCACGTGATGTTCGTCACCTCGCGCGGCTCGGTCCGGCGCAATACGCTGGGCGACTTCACCAACGTCATGTCCAACGGCAAGATCGCGATGAAGCTGGAGGACGGCAACCGGCTGATCGCCGTCCAGCCATGCACCGACGACGACGACATCATGCTGTCGGTTAAGTCCGGCAAGTGCATCCGCTTTTCGATCGATGAGGTGCGCGTGTTCGTGGGCCGCTCGTCGGAAGGCGTGCGCGGCATGCGGTTGGCCGAGGGCGACGAGGTCATCTCCATGTCGATCCTGCGCCACAACGAGATCTCCGTCGAAGAACGCGATGCCTATCTCAGGGCGAAGCGCCGCGACGAAGGCGCGCCAATGGAAGGCATCACGCCCGAGCGATTCGCCGAACTGGAAGCCCAGGAGCAGTACATCCTGAGCGTCACGGAGAACGGCTTCGGCAAGCGCACCAGCGCCTACGAGTACCGCGTTTCGGGCCGTGACGGGCAGGGCATCATCGATATCGAGACCTCGGGCCGCAACGGCAGCGTGGTCGCGAGCTTCCCGGTCGACGACACGGACGAGATCATGCTGACCAGCAATGGCGGCCAGCTCATCCGCATGGGCGTGCACGACATCCGTATCACCGGCCGCGCCTCGCAGGGTGTCACCCTGTTCAAGGTGGCGGAGGACGAGAAGGTGGTTTCCGTGGCCCGGCTCGCAGATGTGGGCGAGGATCCGGCAACCGGAATCGACGTCGCCGATGACCCCGTTGAGGGCGAAGGCGCCGACGAAGGCCTCGGGCCTGATGACGCCGGGCCGGACAGCGAAGCGGAATAGGCGGAGACCGCATGACAAAGGAACGCGTGGGACTTTATCCGGGCACCTTCGACCCGATCCATAACGGCCACATCGACATCATCGGCCGGGCCCTGGGGCTGGTGGACCGGCTGGTGATCGGCGTGGCGATCAATGCCGGCAAGGGACCGGTATTCTCCCTCGAGGAACGGGTCGAGATGGTGCGGCGCGAGACCAGCCAGTTGCAGGCCGATGGCGCCGTCGATGTGCGTCCGTTCAGCGGCCTCGTCGTGCAGTTTGCCGACGAGGTGGGCGCCACCGTGCTGTTCCGCGGGCTGCGCAGCGTCACCGACTTCGACTACGAGTTCCAGATGAACGGCATGAACTCCCAGCTCAACCCCAGGGTGGAGACGGTCTATCTCGCGGCGAGCATTGGCCTTCAGTCCCTTGCGGGCAAGCTGATCCGCGAGATCGCGACCATGGGCGGCGAGATCGGCCACTTCGTGCCACCGGACGTGAAGGCGCGCACCCTGGCGCGGCTGAAGGAGCAGAAATAGCATGCGCATGATCCGTACCCTGCTGCTCGCGGCGGTCGTGGGCGCTTTCGGCCTGCCGGCACACGCCGTGGAATGGGAAAAGCTCGACCTCGAGAACACCCTGGTCATGGAGCTTCAACATGGCCGGGTGATCGTCGAGATGCGGCCCGACAAGGCGCCCAACCATGTGGCCCGGATCAAGGAACTGACGCGGCAGCACTTCTATGACGGCCTCAAGTTCCACCGGGTGATCCCCGATTTCATGGCACAGACCGGTGACCCGAAGGGCGACGGCACGGGCGGCTCCGGCAAGGAGATGAAAAACGAGTTCAACAGCCTGCGGCATCTGCGCGGGACCGTGTCTATGGCGCGCGAGGGCGGCAACGTGGACAGCGCCGACAGCCAGTTCTTCATCATGCTCAATGCCAAGCGATCGCTGGACAACCAGTACACGGTGTGGGGCAGGGTGATCGAGGGCATGGAGGCCGTCGACCAGATCCGCCAAGGCACAGAGGCAAACAACGGCAAGGTCGACTTCCCCGACACGATCCAGTCGCTGAGGGTCGCCGCCGACATGACGCCCGAGGAACGCGGGCCGTCGACGCCAGCAACACCCGCGCCGGCTACCGGCGCGCCCCAATAGGACCGCGGCGCCCGGCGCCGCAGAACAGGAGAAAGAGATCATGGACGCCGAGAACACGCTGTACCTGGACCTGAAAGGTGGCCGGGTCACTATCGAGCTGCTGCCGGCCAAGGCGCCCGGGCATGTCACGCGCATCAAGGAACTGGTGCGTCAGGGTTTCTATGACGGGCTGAAGTTCCACCGCGTGATCGACGGCTTCATGGCCCAGACCGGCTGCCCGCACGGGACCGGCACCGGCGGCTCGGGCCGCAAGCTGAAAGCCGAGTTCAACGACACGCCGCATGTGCGCGGCACCGTGTCCATGGCCCGCGCGCAGGACCCGAACAGCGGCGACAGCCAGTTCTTCATCTGCTTCGCCAGCGCGCCGCACCTGAACAGCCAGTACACGGCCTGGGGCCAGGTGACCGACGGCATGGAACATGTGGACTCGATCAAGAAGGGTGACAGCCGGGCCAACGGCTCGGTCAGCAATCCCGACACGATCCTCAAGGCGACAATCGCCGGCGATACGGTCTAGGCGCCCTCGGTCCGGAAGACCGACGCGGCCATCCGGTAGGCGTGGTCGCGGATGTCCACCGGCCACGCCGTCGTGTGGCGCTCGAACCCTTCCAGATTGCCGGCGAACAGGGCACGGCTCGCTTCCTCGAAGCCAGGCCGGTCGCCGGCCATGACCATCATGAACCGGTATGCCGCATCCTGTGCCTGCCGGATGCGGTCCTTGCTGTCGGAAGCGCGGCGCGACTCGTCGACCAGCCGGCGGAGAGTGACCGACGCTCCCCCCGGTTGGCTGCTCAGCCAATCCCAGTGCCGCGGCAGAAGGGTGACTTCGCGCGACACCACGCCCAGCCTGGGCCTTCCGGGGCGGCGCAACGCGGGCTCAGGCGACTGCGCCGCTTCCTCGGCCAGGTCACGGGCGGCGATGCTCCGCAGGACGTCATCGCGACCCCCGCGGAAGTCGATTTCGATAACGCGGCTGGTGCGGTCATCGAAGACCAGCGCCTGAGCCATGCCGTCGGCTTCCAGCGCCTCCTTGACCGCCAGTGCTACCCAGGTCAGGTCGCCGGTAGCAATACGGGTGGCGCCAATGAAGGCGGTGCAGCTGTGTCGTTCGGTTACGGACAAGATAGCCTCCGGCAGGGTGCGATATTGTACCCGGGTATATTCATCGGATCAATATCATCCGGGTAATATTTCAGGAAGAATGTTCTTCACTTCACGCGGCCGTTACGGCAATTACCCAGCCATGAGAGTCTCGGACTTCGATTTCCACCTGCCCGAGGACCGCATCGCCCTGCGGCCCGCCCGGCCGCGCGACTCCGCCCGGATGCTGGTGATCGGCGACGACGGACTGGTGGACGCCGGTGTCGCCGACCTGCCGGGCCTGCTGTGCGCCGGCGACATCATGGTGTTCAACGACACCAGGGTGATTCCCGCGCGGCTCCACGGCATCCGTCAGGCGGACGGCCGCCGCGGCGAGGCGCGGATCGAACTGCTGCTGCACAAGCGGGTCGACGGCCAGGAGTGGCAGGCGTTCGCCCGCCCCGGAAAGCGCCTGAGGCCGGGTGACCGAATCCATATGGCCAACCTCGTCGCGCAGGTAATGATGAGAGGCGAGGGCGGAGAGTTGCTGGTCCGGTTCGACCGGTCCGGCCGCGATCTCGACCTTGCCATCATGGAACACGGCGAGATGCCGCTGCCGCCCTATATCGCCAGTAAGCGGGGCACCGATGCCGAGGACCATTCCGACTATCAGACCATGTTCGCGGCCCGCGACGGCGCCGTCGCCGCGCCGACCGCCAGCCTGCACTTCACCGAAGGGCTGATGGGCCGCCTTGCCGAAGCAGGGATCGGCCACGTCACGCTGACCCTTCACGTGGGCGCCGGCACCTT
>CAMBYA010000106.1 GCA_945872035.1 Rhizobium sp. Q54 | reverse complement strand
GGCTCTCGTCCTCGATGCCGTAGCGCTGGGCCGTCAGCTCGTCCCACAGTTCGGTGAAGGCGCGCATCTTCGACATCTCGGTGATGAAGCGCACGCCGGCGTTGACGAAGAAGCTGATCCGGCCGACGACGGTCGGGAACTCGTCCTTCGGCACCTGGCCCGAGTCGCGCACGGAATCCAGCACGGCGATGGCGGTGGCCAGCGCGAACGCCACCTCCTGCACCGGCGTCGCGCCGGCTTCCTGCAGGTGGTACGAGCAGACGTTGGTCGGGTTCCACTTCGGCAGCTCGCGGTAGGTGTAGCTGATGATGTCGGTGGTCAGCCGCATCGAGGGCGCAGGCGGGAAGATGTAGGTGCCGCGGCTGAGATACTCCTTGATGATGTCGTTCTGCACGGTGCCGTTGAGCTTGGCCCTGTCGGCGCCCTGCTCCTCGGCCGCGGCGATGTAGAGCGACAGCAGCCACGGCGCCGTGGCGTTGATGGTCATGGAGGTATTCATCTTCTCGAGCGGGATGCCGTCGAACAGGGCGCGCATGTCGCCCAGGTGCCCGACCGGCACGCCGACCTTGCCCACCTCGCCCCGCGCCAGCGGATGGTCGCTGTCGTAGCCGGTCTGGGTCGGCAGGTCGAACGCCACGGAAAGGCCGGTCTGGCCGCGCGCCAGGTTGGTCCGGTAGAGCTCGTTCGACGCCTTGGCGGAGGAGTGGCCGGAATAGGTCCGGATCAGCCACGGCTTGTCCCTCGCCGCCTTCGGCTTGCCTGAGTCGGCCCACTTGCCTGACGTCTCGCTCATTGGTTCTCCTGCCGTTTGTTAGCGCTACCGCGTGGTAACGGAGTCGTTTATTTCCGGATGGACCGCATAACGGAAATATCATAATAGATGCTGCGCCGCAAAATGACTTGAACGACAATGCTACTTTGGAAGGTCTGCCTTCCGGGACAGCAGACTGGCGACAGGAGCAAACGACCATGAGCCCGCAGCCCGCAACCGCAGAGAACACCCTGTCCACCGGCCAGGTCTACAAGGATCTTTACGAGGTGGGCGAAATCCCGCCTCTGGGCCATGTGCCATCGAAAATGTACGCTTGGACGATTCGCCGCGAACGCCACGGCCCGCCCGAGCAATCCATGCAGATCGAGGTGGTCGACACCCCCGAGATCGATCCCGACGAGGTGGTGATTCTCGTCATGGCCGCCGGCGTGAATTACAACGGCGTGTGGGCCGCCCTGGGCATCCCGATCTCGCCGTTCGACGTCCACAAGGCGCCCTATCACATCGCCGGATCGGACGCGTCGGGCATTGTCTACAAGATCGGCTCCCGCGTGAAGCGCTTCAAGGTCGGCGACGAAGTCGTTGTGCATTGCAACCAGGACGACGGCGACGACGAGGAATGCAATGGCGGCGACCCCATGTTCTCGCCATCCCAGCGCATCTGGGGCTACGAGACGCCGGACGGCTCGTTCGCCCAGTTCTGCAAGATCCAGGCACGCCAGCTGATGCACCGGCCGCGCCACCTGACCTGGGAAGAGAGCGCCTGCTACACGCTTACGCTCGCCACCACCTACCGCATGCTGTTCGGCCACAAGCCGCACATCATCCGCCCCGGCGACAATGTGCTGGTGTGGGGCGCCTCGGGCGGCCTCGGCTCCATGGCGATCCAGCTTTGCGCCACCGCCGGCGCCAACGCCATCGGCGTGATCTCGGACGAGACCAAGCGCGACTTCGTGCTGTCGCTGGGCGCCAAGGGCGTCCTCAACCGCAAGGACTTCGATTGCTGGGGCCAGTTGCCCCCGGTCGGCGACCAGGCGGTTTACGCCGACTACATGAAGAAGTGCCGCGAATTCGGCAAGGCGATCTGGAACATCACCGGCAAGGGTGTCGACGTCGACATGGTGTTCGAGCACCCCGGCGAATCGACCTTCCCGGTCAGCTGCTTCGTCGTGAAGCGGGGCGGCATGGTGGTGTTCTGCGCCGGCACGACCGGCTTCAACCTGACCATGGACGCCCGCTTCGTATGGATGCGCCAGAAGCGGATCCAGGGCAGCCATTTCGCCAACCTGATGCAGGCGAGCGAGGCCAACAAGCTGGTGATCGAACGCCGCATCGACCCGTGCATGTCCGAGGTGTTCGCGTGGGAGGACATCCCGCGCGCGCATACCAAGATGTGGCACAACGAGCACAAGCCCGGCAATATGGCGGTCCTGGTGTCGGCCCGGTATCCGGGCCTGCGCACCATCGAGGACGCCATCGAGGCGGGGAATGAACCGGGCCTCGGCGCCTAGGCCCCGGCGGCTGGATTCGGAGACCGTCATCCATTAGACAGACGCCTCCGTAAAGAGACGCCTATCCAAGAACAAGAAGGACCGTGACATGGCCTCCACCCTGGCGAAGGATGAAACCCGGAGCGTGCATCTGGACAACCTGGTGCCGCTGTGCGGTCAGGCGCTGGAAGCGGCCGAGAGGCTGGCCCTGGCGGTGCGCACCGCCGTCTCGGCGCTGATCGTCCGCGACGGCCGGGTCGATCGCAAGCTGCTGGAAGCCCATCAGACCGTCGCCCACGGCTATGGCTGGTACGCCACCTATATCGAGGCGCTGCGCCAGACACTGGCCTGGCGCAAGGCGCTCACCGCCAAAGGCCGCGGCGGCGAGCTCGAGTCCCTGATCCTGCAGGCCGGTTTCGGCGAGTACTGCGCCCAGCTGATCGGCGGGCTCCAGATGAGCCAGGTGGAATGGGCACGGCCGTCGGAGATGGGCGCCTCGGACGAGCAGATCGCCGCCTTCGCCAACAATCCGGCCGTGCGCGCGCTGGTTCGCGGCGGCAACACCGAGGCGGTGCGCGCCCGCATCGCCGAGCTGGTGCAGGACGGCCTCGCTACCGGCGCGTTCGGCGACACGGGCCTGGACGAGACCCTGGGCATGATCCGCGACCAGTTCCGCCGCTTCGCCCAGGAAGAGGTCGCGCCCTATGCCCATGACTGGCACCTGAAGGACGAACTGATCCCGGCCGAGGTCGTCGCCCACATGAGCGAGCTGGGCGTGTTCGGCCTGACCATCCCCGAGGAATATGGCGGGCTGGGCCTGGGCAAGATGTCCATGTGCGTCGTATCGGAAGAGCTGAGCCGCGGCTATATCGGCGTCGGCTCGCTGGGCACCCGCTCGGAGATCGCCGCCGAGCTGATCCTGAACGGCGGCACCGAGGACCAGAAGCACGAGTGGCTGCCGAAGATCGCCTCGGGCGAGATCCTGCCGACCGCCGTGTTCACCGAACCGAATACCGGCTCGGACCTGGGCAGCCTGCGCACCCGCGCGGTGAAGGACGGTGGCGTCTACCGGATCACCGGCAACAAGACCTGGATCACCCACGCGGCGCGCGCCGACGTGATGACCATGCTGGTGCGCACCAACCCCGAGACCAAGGACTACCGGGGCCTGTCCATGTTCCTGGCCGAGAAGCCGCGCATGAACGAGACCGGCGATTTTCCCGCCAAGGGCATGACCGGCGGCGAGATCCACGTGCTGGGCTACCGGGGCATGAAGGAGTACGAACTGGGCTTCGATGGCTTCGAGGTGAAGGCCGAGAACCTGCTGGGCCGCGAGGAGGGCAACGGCTTCAAGCAGCTGATGACCACATTCGAGTCGGCCCGCATCCAGACCGCCGCCCGCGCCATCGGCGTGGCCCAGTGCGCCATGGAACTGGGGCTGAAATACGCGCTGGACCGCGTCCAGTTCGGCAAGCCGATCTACAATTTCCCCCGCGTATTCGGCAAGATCGCCTGGATGGTGGTCGAGATCATGATGGCCCGCCAGCTGTCCTACTTCGCCGCCCGCGAGAAGGACGAGGGGCTGCGCTGCGACCTGGAAGCCGGCATGGCCAAGCTGCTGGGCGCCCGCGTCGCCTGGGCCGCCGCCGACAACGCCATGCAGATCCACGGCGGCAACGGCTATGCGCTGGAATATCCGATCAGCCGCGTGCTGTGCGATGCCCGTATCCTCAATGTGTTCGAGGGCGCCGGCGAGATCCAGGCCGAGGTGATCACGCGACGGCTGCTGGAAAGCAACTGATCACCAACAGAACGCCGTGCGTTCTGGAGTTTTGAGAGCAATGGTCTAGGTTAGGCGCATGTCCACGCCATTTCTCATCATCATCGGCCTGCTGGCCATCGCGCTGGTCGTCGTGCTCGGCATGGGCATCATCGGCCTCGCCCGCAACGGCGGCAACAATCCGCGCCGCTCCAACAAGCTGATGCAGCTGCGCGTGGCGATCCAGTTCGCCATCATCCTGATGCTGCTGCTCGCCGCGATGGCCGCCGGCAAGTAGATGGTCAAGCTCACGAAGATCTACACGCGCGGCGGCGATACCGGCAAAACCTCGCTGGTCAGCGGCGACCGGGTGCTGAAGTCCGCGCCGCGGGTCGCAGCCTATGGCTCGGTCGACGAGACCAATGCCACCATTGGCCTTGTCCGGTTGCACACCAATGGCGACGTGGACGAGTCCCTGTCGCGCATCCAGAACGACCTGTTCGACCTGGGCGCCGACCTGGCCACGCCGGGCGACGACTTCGAAACCACGTCGAACCTGCGCATCGTCGAGGCCCAGGTGGTCCGGCTGGAGCAGGAGATCGATGCGATCAACGAACAGCTGAAGCCGCTGACCTCGTTCATCCTGCCCGGCGGCTCGCCCGCGGCGGCGGCGCTCCACCTGTCGCGCACCGTCTCGCGCCGCGCCGAACGGGACATCGTCGCCCTGGCCGAGGTCGAGCCGGTGAACCCGGCGGCGATCCGATACATCAACAGGCTGTCCGACTACCTGTTCGTGCTCGCTCGTCACGTGAATGACTACGGCTCGCAGGACGTGCTCTGGGTACCCGGCGCGAACCGGTAGAAGACCTCTAATTTCAGCGGGGGTGGAGTCGTTGACACTAATATGACCTTGGGTTAATTGGTGCGCTGCGAAAAAAGCTATAAAAACCGGGAGAGACCTCAGGCATGAAGATTCTGGTCCCTGTGAAGCGTGTCATTGACTACAACGTCAAGGCGCGCGTGAAGGCCGACAAGACGGGCGTGGACTTGGCCAACGTCAAGATGTCCATGAATCCGTTCGATGAAATCGCCGTCGAAGAGGCGATCCGCAAGAAGGAAGCAGGACAGGCGGAAGAGATCATCGCCGTGTCCATCGGCCCGGCACAGGCCCAGGAGACGCTGCGCACCGCCCTCGCCATGGGCGCCGACCGCGCGATCCTGATCCAGACCGACGACATCGTCGAGCCTCTCGCCGTCGCCAAGCTGCTGAAGGCCGTCGTCGACGCCGAGCAGCCCGGGCTGGTGATCCTGGGCAAGCAGGCCATCGACGACGACAGCAACCAGACCGGCCAGATGCTCGCCGCCCTGCTGGGCTGGCCCCAGGGCACCTTCGCCTCGATCGTCAAGGTTGTGGGCGACGGCATCGAGGTGACCCGCGAAGTGGACGGCGGCCTCGAGACCGTGGCGCTGACCCTGCCGGCCATCGTCACCACCGACCTGCGCCTCAACGAGCCGCGCTACGCGTCGCTGCCGAACATCATGAAGGCCAAGAAGAAACAGCTCGACGTCAAGACCGCCGCCGATTACGGCGTCGACATCTCGCCGCGCCTGAAGACGCTGAAGGTTGAAGAGCCGGCCAAGCGCGCCGGCGGCATCAAGGTCAAGACCATCGAAGAGCTGGTGGATAAACTGAAGAACGAAGCGGGAGTGATCTGATGACGGCCCTCGTCCTCGCTGAACACGATAATGCCGAACTGAAGCCGGCGACCCTGAACGCGGTCACCGCGGCCTCGCAGCTGGGCGGCGACGTCCATGTGCTGGTGGCCGGCTCCGGCGCCCAGGCTGTCGCCGACGCGGCCGCCAGGATCGCTGGCGTCTCGGTGGTGCTGCTGGCCGACGACGCCTCGTATGGCAACCGTCTGGCCGAGAACATCGCGCCGCTGATCGTCTCGCTGGCGGGCGATTACGACGCCATCGTCGCGCCCACCACCACCTCGGGCAAGAACATCCTGCCGCGCGTCGCCGCGCAGCTCGACGTCGCCCAGATCTCCGACGTCATGAAGGTCGAGTCGGCCGACACGTTCGTCCGGCCGATCTATGCCGGCAACGCGCTGGCCACCGTCCAGTCGACCGATTCCAAGAAGGTCATGACCGTGCGCGGCACCGGCTTCCCGGCCGCCGCCGCCACCGGCGGCTCGGCCGAGATTCGCACCATCGCCGCCGCCGCCAACCCGGGCAATTCCCGCTTCGTCGGCGCCGAGCTGGCCAAGTCGGACCGCCCCGAGCTGACCGCCGCCAAGATCATCGTGTCGGGCGGGCGCGGCATGGGCTCGAGCGGCGCGTTCTCGATCATCGAGAGTCTGGCCGACAAGCTGGGCGCCGCCGTGGGCGCCTCGCGCGCCGCCGTTGACGCGGGCTTCATCTCCAACGACCATCAGGTCGGCCAGACCGGCAAGATCGTCGCGCCGCAGCTCTACATCGCGGTCGGCATCTCGGGCGCCATCCAGCATCTGGCCGGCATGAAGGACTCCAAGGTCATCGTGGCGATCAACAAGGACGAAGAGGCGCCGATCTTCCAGATCGCCGACTACGGCCTGGTCGCCGACCTGTTCCAGGCCGTGCCGGAGCTCGAAAAGGCTCTGTGACGCGACTATTCCCATGCTCCAACCGGTCGAGGCGTTTGCCATGATACAGACAGTCGGGATCATCGGCGCCGGGCAGATGGGCAACGGCATCGCCCATGTCTCCGCCCTCGCCGGGTTCAAGGTGCTGCTGATGGACGCCAATCCGGAGGCGGCGAAGAAGGCGCTGGGGATCATCGACGGCAACATGTCCCGCCAGGTGGCGCGCGGCCGCATCAAGGCAGACGAGCATCGCCACGCCATGAGCCAGATCGGCCTGGTCAACGGCATCGCCGACCTGTCGGCGTGCGACCTGGTCATCGAGGCCGCGACCGAGAAGGAGCCGGTGAAGGTCGCGATCTTCCAGGAACTGTGCAAGACCCTGAAGAAGGACGCCTACATCGCGACCAACACGTCGTCGATCTCGGTCACGCGCCTTGCCTCGACCACCGACCGTCCCGAGCGCTTCATCGGCATGCACTTCATGAACCCGGTGCCGCTGATGGAGCTGGTTGAGATCATCCGCGGCATCGCCACGGTCGAGGACACCTACAAGGCGGTGAAGGTCTTCGCCGACAAGCTGGGCAAGATCACCACCAACGCCGAGGATTTCCCGGCGTTTATCGTCAACCGCATCCTGGTGCCGATGATCAACGAGGCCGTCTACACGCTCTATGAGGGCGTTGGCAACGTGGAGGCCATCGACACCGCCATGCGCCTCGGCGCGCACCATCCCATGGGCCCGCTGCAGCTCGCCGACTTCATCGGCCTCGACGTCTGCCTGTCGGTGATGCAGGTGCTGCATGACGGCCTGGCCGACAGCAAGTACCGTCCCTGTCCGCTGCTGGTGAAGTATGTCGAAGCCGGCTGGCTGGGCCAGAAGACCGGCCGCGGCTTCTACGACTATTCGGGCGAGAAGCCGGTCCCGACCCGGTAAACCTTTCTTCGTCATTGCGAGGAGCGAAGCGACGCGGCAACCC
>CAMBYA010000105.1 GCA_945872035.1 Rhizobium sp. Q54 | reverse complement strand
CGTAGATCGGAATCTCTCCCTTCTCGAGGGCGCCGATCTTGGCCGGGTCCTTGTCGACGCAAACCACGTCATGACCGAATTCCGAGAAGCACGCTCCGGAAACGAGGCCCACATACCCGCTTCCCATCATAGTAATGCGCATTCACCCGTCCTGGTGCTAGAGGCCCAACTTCTTGATAAAGGCGATGACGCCATCGCGCAGGTCGGGACGCTCGAGCGCGAAGGCCAGATTGGCCTCGAAGAAGCCGACCTTGTCGCCGCAGTCAAAGCGGGTGCCCTCGAACCTGTAGCCATGGAAAGGCGCGCCGCCGATCATCCGGGCGAGCGCGTCGGTCAACTGGATTTCGCCGCCGGCGCCCTTCTGCTGCCCGGCGAGATGCTTGAACACCTCGGGCTGCAGGATATAGCGGCCGACGACGGCCTGATCGGACGGCGCGTCGGCCGGCTTCGGCTTCTCGACCAGCCCGGTCACCTCGGTCAGCCGGCCGCTCACCGCGCCCGGCGCGATGATGCCGTAGCGCGAGGTATGATCGTGCGGCACGTCCATCAGCGCGATCATGTTGCCGCCGGTTTCAGCGTGGGCGTCAACCATCTGCTTCAGGCAAGACACGTCCGCCTTGATCAGGTCGTCGGCGAGCAGCACCGCGAACGGCTCGTCGCCGACCAGATAGCGCGCGCACCATACCGCGTGGCCCAGGCCGAGCGGATCCATCTGCCTCGTGTAGGAAACCTGGCCCGGCTGGGGAATGGAGCCGAGCAGTTCCTTGAGCGTGTCGCCCTTCGCCTTTTCGGCGAGCAGCGCCTCGAGCTCGGTGGAGCGGTCGAAGTGATTCTCGATGGCCGACTTGCCGCGGCCGGTGACGAAAATGAACTCCTCGATGCCGGCGGCCTGCGCCTCTTCAACCGCGTACTGGATCAGCGGCTTGTCGACGACGGGCAGCATTTCCTTGGGCATGGCCTTGGTGGCGGGCAGGAAGCGGGTCCCCATGCCGCCGACGGGGAATACGGCTTTGCGAACAGGTTTGATCATGATCTCGGGCATCAGTTGGAAGGAGTTTTCAGGTGGTAAGTCTATGTCGGAAACGGCGCGGCTGTATATGCGGCAACCTAGGCGAAAGTGTGTTGCAGCGCACACCTGGCCGGCCGGCAACTCGGACGCATCAGGTCTTCAACAGCAGGTCCTTGGCTTGATTGATGCGGGCGGCAAAGTAGTTCGTGCCGCCCTGGTCGGGATGGAACTTCTTCATCAGGCGATGGTGGGCCGCCTTGATATCGGCTTGCGTCGCACCTTCCGCAAGGCCCAGAATCTCGAAGGCCTCCTCTCGGGTCATGGGTCCCCGATCCGCGTGGGCTGCCGCCACATCTTCCTGCCAGTCTCCCGGGAAGGCGCGCGTCAGGTAGGCGTCCAGCAGCCGGGCGCCTTCCGGATCCTCGCTGCTCAGCTGGTCGTAAAGGGCGGTCAACTCCTCGCGGGTCAGTTCGCCGAGGCGCCGGCCGGCGAAATCGCCCACCAACACCTCGCCGTCCATGTCGCCGGTATCGTGGTTGAGCGTGACGCGGAGGCAGGGCGTCTCCACCTCGGATTGCTGTTTCGCGGACTTGCGCCCCCCGCCCAGCATGGTGAGCCTGCGGCGCGACGCCAGCGCAACCGCGGCGGTGACCAACGCCAGCGCCACGCCAGCCTGTCCGCGCGCAAACAGAAAGAGTGCCAGCGCGCCGACGAGGAACGCCCCGAAATAGCGCATGGCACGCCGTACGGTGGCGCGATCGGCCTTGGCGGCCCAGTTCACCACCAGCAGGACAAGAACGACGATGATCGCCCCAAAAAACAGCCAAGGCACCCGGTTTACCCTATGATTGTCGGTTCGGCGGTCATCATGGCCCAGCTTGGCGACGCAGGCCATAGCCGATGGCGCAACAGCACATCACGCGCCCAGCAGCAATCGCGCCAGTCGCAGCGCGTGGCCGCCCTTGCGGGCACCATGATCCGCCAGCGCCTTGCGGCCGCCGGCGGCAAAGATGGCCACCGCGCCCAACAGGTCGCGGAGCTGGCCGGCGCTGCCCAGGTCGAACCCGCACCAGGCGCCCCCCGAAAGCCGGGCCACCTCGCGGAACACGGATTCGGCATAGGGGTCGCCGCCTTCCTGGAACATGAAGGCCGGTACGCCGGCCAACCCAAGCTCGCCCGCGACGGCGCAGACGGCATCGATCTCCTCCTCGCAGCTGTCGCCCACATATACCAGGGCGTTGACCTTGCCTTCCCGCGCCTCCTTGACGGCGCGCTTCAGCACCCGTTCGATCTGGGTGTAGCCACCCTGGCAGGCGATCGACGTCATGGCGCGGGTCAGCGGCTGGGACGCGGCGTACCAGGGACTTGCCTTGCATTCGCGGTAGCCGCGGAAGAACACCAGCTTGATGTCGAGGCCGCCGACCGCCTCGGCCTCGCGGAACATGTCGGCCTGGATGTGGCAGGCACGGTCCCAGGTGGGCTGCCGGCTGAGGGTCGCGTCGAGCGCGAAAATCAGCCGCCCGCGTCCGGCCAAGGCTGGCGCCGGCGTGATGGCCAGCTTGCGCAGGAACGCGTCGACCTCGCCCGAGCCGCCGACAATTTTTGGTGTCTTGCCCACCATGCTTGAGTATCGTCCCGTCATGCCGAATGAACCCGTCATTCTACGTGGCGTCGCCGACCTCCGCGGACAAGTGGGAGATTGGCGAAAGGCCGGACAAACCGTCGCCCTGGTTCCCACCATGGGCGCGCTGCACGAGGGTCATCTGTCCCTCATGAAGCTGGCCGCGACCCAGGCCGACCGGGTGATCGCCAGCATCTTCGTCAACCCGGCCCAGTTCGGCCCCGGCGAGGACTACGAGCGCTATCCCCGCACCGAGGCCGAGGACGTGGAAAAGCTGGCCGCCGTCGGCGTCGACGCCGCCTTCGTACCCACGGCGCGCGAAATGTATCCCGAGGGCTTCGCCACCAGGGTCCATATCGACCGGCTGGGCGACGTGCTGTGCGGCGCCCACCGCCCCGGCCATTTTGACGGCATGGCGCTGGTGGTGGTGAAGCTGCTGACCTCGACACTGCCCGACCTGGCCATCTTCGGCGAGAAGGACTACCAGCAACTCCAGATTATCCGGCGCTTTACCACCGACCTGAACATTCCGGTGCGGATCATCGGGGCCCCCATCGAGCGCGAGTCCGATGGCCTCGCGCTCTCGTCACGCAACCGATACCTGAGCCCCGATCAGCGCCAGGCTGCCGTCGCGCTGCCTTTGGCGCTGAAGGCCGTTCGCGATGCCTTCAGGGTTGGCGGCGATCCGGTGGCCGCCATCACCCGTGCCCGCAAGGACATTCTCGCCGCGGGCTTCGATAGCGTCGACTATGTCGAGATTCGCCACCCGGACACGCTGGATCCGGTCACGGTACCGGGCGGACCCGCGCGGGTGTTCGGCGCGGCGCGGCTGGGCGCAACACGGCTGATCGACAACTGGGTGGTGTGACCGAGCGCGGCTAGCGCACCGGCAACAGGTGGCGGAACAGGCTCGACCGATCGTCTGTCCACGGGCCCACGTCCGTGAGCGCCACGGGCTTCCAACCCTCCAGTTTCAGCAAGGGTGCCACGTTCACTGGCTCGCGGGCCATCACCACCCACTTGCTGGATGTCTTGTAGAGGCTCGTCGTGTCGTCGAAGCGCGAGACGGCGGCGAGGCCGTAGGTTCGCGCGACCGCCGATACGAGCGGCTCCAGGTTGACGAACTTGTTCGAGATGTTGATGACGATGATGCCATTGGGCGCGAGCCGCTCGAGATAGGATGCGAACGCTTCCTGCGTCATGAGGTGCATGGGCACAGAGTCCGCCGTGAACGCATCCAGCAGAATCAGGTCGAACTTGCCGGGTTCCTGCTCCAGCAGCAGCCTCCCGTCGCCGATCTTCACCGGGCCGTCCGGCTGGCAGTCCGCCAGGAACGAGAAGAATCGGGGATCCTGGGCAATCCTCACCACCGCCGGATTGATCTCGTAGAATGTCCAGTGCGCGTCCGGGAAGCCGGAGCACGCGACGCTGCCCGCGCCCAGCCCCAGCACCGCGACGGCGCCGGTCGTGTTATGCCGCTGGCGCATGGCGATGACCTGGGAATAGGGGCCGCCCTCGCCGTAGTAGGTGATCATGCGCCGGCGCTGCGCCGGATCGCGCAACTGGGCGCCATGGTTGGTGCCGCCCGAGACGAAGATGTTCATGTCGTGCGGCCGGTCGTGAATCACCCGGACGACGCCGAAGAAGTTGCGGACCTGATCAAGCGGCGGGTCGATGACAGCAGGCAGCTGGGCCACCAGGAACGTCGCGGCGACGCCGGCGGCGAACCGGCGCGGCACGCCCGCCAGCAGCACCAGCGCCACCGCAAGCGCAAGGCCGGTCAGCCCCGCCGTCAACTGTAGCCTGTCCAGCGGGCTGGCGACGATGACGATGGTGGCGGCGGCCCCGATCAGCATCGGCGGTATCAGGTCGCGGACGAGGCCTGCGGACTTCGCCTCGGGATCCTTGGGACGCAGCAGGACCGCCAGCACCAGCGCCAGGGGAAACTCGTAGACGTCATTGAACAGATTCGGCGCGACCAGGGCGTTGAAGGTGCCGCCGAGCAGTCCGCCGAGCGATATCATCAAGTAGAATTCGGTCGCCCGGGCCACACCCGGACGGCTGTCGACCAGCCGCACGTGGCAGATATAGGCTGACAGGAACAGCAGCAGGATCGTGAAGCCCAGCACCGTCCAGCCGCCCAGCAACTCTTCGCCGCCGAACGCGGCGGCGACGACAGGCACCAGCGCCACCGGCTGCAGCAGCATCACCCATTTCAGCGGCAGCACCCGCCGGCGGGCGAACGCCAGCACGAAGGTCAGCAGGTAAAGCGCCAGCGGCACCACCCAGAAGAGTGGACCGGCGGCGATGTCGGTGGTGATCCGGGTGGTGGTGCCAGACAGCAGGCTGGACGGCACCGCGGCCAGCAGCAGCCACATCCAGGCTGATGCCTTTGGCTCGCTACCGGCCGTGACCGGCTCGGCCGAGGTGCGAACGGCGTCCGCGGGCCGCCGGGTCAATACGATGCAGCCCACGATGGTCACAGCAAACAGCACGAAGCCAGCAGTCCAGATGACCGCTTGGTCGTGCAGTCCTATCTGTGGCTCGATCAGCGACGGATAAGCGAGCAATGCGCCGATGCCGCCCACATTGCTGGCCGCGTAGAGAAAATAGGGATCGTGGGCATGGACGTGCCCGGTCCTGGAGAACCAGTACTGCAGCAACGGCGCCGTGGCAGACAACGCGAACAGCGGCGCGCCGACGGCCAGGGTCAGCATGTAGACCACCTGCGTCGCCGGCATCTGGCCGAGGGCCAAAGACGGCTCCGGCAGGGCGGGAGGGAGATAGAATCCCGCTACGCCAAGTACCGCCACATGGACCACGGCCTGCGCCCAGTGGGGCGCCCAGCGCGTCAGCGCAAAGCAGTAGGCGTATCCCAGAAAGAGGATGGCCTGGTAGAACATCAGCGCCGTGACCCAGGTCGCCGGCGTGCCGCCCATCAGCGGCAGGATAGCCTTTGGCACCATGGGCTGGAGCCAGAAGATCAGCGCCGCGCTGAGAAAGATCGCCGCAGTATAGACGGTCGAGATCAGCAAGCCCGAGGCAGCCCTGTGGCCCGCCACGATACCCGGCATACGCGCTAACGCTTCATCTGTGCGGGAAGCGATTTCCCGCACGCCGAAGACGGTCGACTATCCATGCTGATGCCCCTCGACAATCCCTCACGACCATACACGGCCAATGTCGGTCTGGCAGCGAGTTAACAGAAGGATACTGGCAGGTGTCAACGAAAACAGTCGAGCTCAGAGCAGCCCCAGTTCCCGCAGTTCCGCGATCATTTCCGGCGGCATGTCGCCGCCATCGCCTTCGCGCAGATCGGGCGGCGCATCCTCGGGCTTCAGGTAGCGCCAGCCCTGGTGCGGACGGCGCGGCCAGGGATGGACCGGCACGACAGTACCGTCCAGGTAGATGCGGCAATACGCGCGGCCATTGTCGTCCTCGAGGCGCTCGATGGACGTGAGCAGCTGCCGCGCCAGGATCTTGCGGGTGATGATCCAGTAGACCGAGCCGCCGTCGAGCAATTCGTCGGCGCGCTTGGGGATGTTACGCGTATGGATGCAGCGCCCGTCCCCGCGCGCCTGCATCACCTGCCGCAGGTGGTCGAGGTCAGAGACCCCGACCGCCGGACGCAGCAGGTGAATCGACGCCATGCTAGTTCCCGCTCTGCTCAGACGAGCTCGATGGCCAGCGCCGTCGCTTCGCCGCCGCCCAGGCAGATGGCTGCGACGCCGCGCTTCAGGCCATGCTTCTCCAGCGCGTTGATCAGGGTGACGATGATCCGCGCGCCCGAAGCGCCTACCGGATGACCCAGCGCGCAGGCGCCGCCATGGATATTCATGATGTCGTGGCCGACGCCCAGATCGCGCATCACCGCCATCGGCACCACGGCGAACGCCTCGTTGACCTCGAACAGGTCCACATCCGACATTTTCCAGCCGACGCGGTCCAGCACCTTCTTCACCGCGCCGACCGGCGCCGTGGTGAACCATTCCGGTTCCTGGGCGAAGGTGGCCTGGCCAACGATCCGGGCGAGCGGCTTGACGCCGCGCTTGTCGGCGTTGCCGCGGGTCATCAGCACCACGGCGGCCGCGCCGTCCGAGATCGAGCTGGAATTGGCCGGAGTCACCGTGCCGTCCTTGGCGAAGGCCGGCTTCAGGTTCGGGATCTTGGAATGGTCGGCGGTGCGGGGCTGCTCGTCCGAATCGATCACCGCTTCGCCCTTGCGGGTCTTCACCGTCACCGACGCCATCTCGCGGCGGAAGGTGCCGTCCACATTGGCGGTCTGGGCGCGGTTCAGCGACGCCACGGCGAAGGCGTCCTGCTCCTCGCGGGTGAACTGATAGCGCTGGGCGGTCGCCTCGGCATAGGTGCCCATCAGGCGGCCGTGGCGGAAATCCTCCAGACCGTCGGTGAACATGTGGTCCTTCACCTCGCCATGGCCCATGCGCAGTCCCTGGCGGACCTTGGGCAGCAGGTAGGGCGCGTTGGTCATGCTCTCGAGGCCGCCGGCGATGACGATGTCGGCGGCACCCGCCAGGATCATGTCGTTGCCCTGCATGATCGCCTTCATGCCCGAGCCGCACATCTTGTTGACCGTGGTGGCGCCGACGGTGTCGGGAATGCCCGCGCCCAGGCTGGCCTGGCGGGCCGGCGCCTGGCCGAGCCCGGCCGGCAGCACGCAGCCCATGATCGTCTCGTCATAATCAGCGACCGGAATGCCAGTCTCGGCGACGGCCTTGGCGATGGCGACGGCGCCCAGCTGCGGCGCGGTCAGGGACGCCAGCTCACCCTGGAACGTGGCCATGGGCGTGCGGCCGATGCCGGTGATGACGATCGAATTGTCGGACATGGAATTTCCTTCGTTGCGGAGGCCGTGAGGCGGCGTGATGGCAGTGTTTTGTTTTGACAGGGTGCCGGGAGTCAACCCGGAATGGGAACCGGATTGGCCGTCCTGCGGCAAATTCACATCAGGATCAGCGCGGCGAGGCCGAGGAAGGCGAAGAAGCCCACCACATCGGTGACCGTCGTCACGAACACGCTGGAGGCGATGGCCGGGTCGAC
>CAMBYA010000104.1 GCA_945872035.1 Rhizobium sp. Q54 | reverse complement strand
CGTCGTCCCCGCAGCCGCCGCGACCGGGCCCGTCGCCCCGGCGCGGGCCGAACAGCCGGCGCAGATAGCGCTCGCCACCCTTGGCCAGCTTCACCCGTTCCTCGACAGGAAGCCGGGACGCGGCCTCGATGAAGCTCCGCTGGATGGTCGCGTGGATGATGTCCTGGTGCTTGCCGACGCGGCCGAAGGCGGCTTCCAGCGCGGCGCGGTCGAACGGTTCCTTCTCCAGCGCGTCGGCGATGTCGTCGCGTGCGTCGCGCATGGCCTCGAACTCCTGCTTCAGCGCGGCGCGATTCCTGTCGACCGCGGTGCGTAAGATCTCCCGCGAGGCCGGTGCGAGGTGCTGCTCCATACGCCCGACCCGCACGTCCGGCCCGTGGTGCCGATCGCGGTGATGGCCGGGATGGACGAACAGCATGGCGGCCAGCAGGCCATTGACGGCAAGCGACAGGCCAAGGCCCGCGAGCAGCCATTTCTCCGAGCGGGTCATTCTGCTGCCTCTCCGTCGGCCGATCCGGCGTCGATGCCCTCGCCGAACACATAGTCGCTGATGTTTACCGTCTCCGTGTCCGCCGCCATGGACTGGGCAGGCTGGAACAGGCTGGTGGTGCCGATGTAGAAGCCCAGCAGCGTCGCCGCGGTCAGGCCGGCGAAGCGCGGCAGCGCCGGCAGGACGCCGAACCGCCAGCCGCCGGCCCTGCGGTCCTGCCTGGCGGCGCGCGGGATCGCCAGGATGTCCTGCACGAGGGCCGCGCCCGGTGTCGGCTCGGGCATGCCGGCCAGCAGCGCGTCGAACGCCGCCTCGTCGGCCAGCAGCAGCCGGGCTTCCTCGGAGGACGCCAGCAACGCCTCGGCGTCGGCCTGGCGCTCGCGCGGCCAGCGCGCCGCATCGGCGCCCCAGGCGTCCAGCAGCGTCCTGAATTCGTCCATGCCCATGCTCATGGCGTGATCCCCGTCAGCTCGTTCCTGAGATGCCCCAGGCGCTGCTTCAGCGCGGCGCGGCCGCGGGTCAGCAGACTTTCCAGGGCCTTGATGTTCACCTGCAGCACGTCGGCTGCCTCCTTGTTGCTCAGCCCCTGCAGGTAGCACAGGCTGACCGCCTCGCGCTGCCGCTCGGGCAGTCCGGCAAGCGCGCCGTCGATCTGGCGGCTGACCTGCCGGTCGTGGATGTCGGCGTCGGCGCCCGGGCGCTCGTCCACAGGGTCACCCGCATCGTCGATCGGCACCTGACTGCCGCGCCGCTTGCGCTGCCGGTCGATGCACAGGTTCAGCACCACGCGGTAGAACCAGGTGGTGAACCGCGCGCTGCCCGGCTGCCAGTTGGCCGCGCCGCGCCACAGCTTGAGGAACGCCTCCTGCATCACCTCCTCGCCCTCGGCGCGGTCGCCCAGCAGGCGCGTCGCGAAGCCCAGGTTGCGGGACAGGTGCCGCCCGACCAGAGCCGCGTAGGCTGGCTCGTCGCCCCGGCCGATGCGCTGCATCAGCGCCTCGTCCGACAGGATATTCAGCGCTGCGGCGTCGGCGGGGCCGGCGGTCGGCGCGCCGCGCATGCTGTCCATGGCCAAACCGGTCATCTCCCAGGACGGTTTCACGCAGCCTATCCGATCGCCAATCGTTGCCCTAAGCCCTGTTCTTGGCTATTAAACGGAGGCCTGCGGCAAACCCTTCGGCACGGATGACTATATTTCGATATAGGTTTTCGGGCGGGACCGCGGAATGGGGATTTGAAGTGAGAAATCTTAGGGGAGAGGTGGGCTGATGGGCCTGACCGTTGCGATTGTCGGGTCCGGGCCCGGCGGATTCTACTCGGCCGCCGCGCTGATCAAGGAGATCCCGGACTGCCGGGTGGACATCATCGACCGCCTGCCGACGCCGTTCGGCCTGATCCGTGCCGGCGTCGCCCCCGATCACCAAAGCAGCAAGAAGATCGCCAAGACCTTCGAGCGCACGGCTCAGGCGCCGCAGGTGCGCTTCCTCGGCAACGTGGACGTGCCGCGCGACGTCTCCATCGCCGAGCTGCGCGGCCTCTACGACGCCGTCGTGCTGGCGACCGGCGCGCCGAAGGACCGTCGCCTGGGCATTCCCGGCGAGGACCTGGTGGGTGTCTACGGCTCGTCCGAGTTCGTCGGCTGGTACAACGCCCATCCGGATTTCAAGGAGCTGGCGCCCGACCTGAGCACCGGCACGGCCGTGGTGATCGGCGCCGGCAACGTGGCGCTGGATGTGGCCCGGCTGCTCGCCAAGACCGGCGAAGAGGTGCGCGCCACCGACATGGCCCACTATGCCGCCGACGCCATCGACGTCGCGCCGCTGGCCGACATTCACGTGTTCGCCCGCCGCGGGCCGCTCCAGGCCGCCTTCACCCACAAGGAAGTGAAGGAGTTCGGCGAGCTGGACAATGCGGTCACGCTGGTCGATCCGGCGGTGCTGCCCGGCGAGGACGTGGCGCTGGAAGACAAGGGCCGCGGCAGCCAGGAAAAGAATGTCGGCTACCTGCGCGAATATGCCAGGAACAAGGGCGACGAGAAGCCGGTGCGTATCCATTTGCAGTTCTACGCCATGCCCGTCGCCGTGCTGGGCGAGGGCAAGGTGTCCGGCATCCGCATGGAGCGGACCAAATTGACGGATGACGGCAAGGTCGTCGCCACCGGCGAAACCTTCGAGGTGCCCTGCAACATCGTGGTCGCCTGCATCGGCACCCAGTCCATGCCGCTCGACAATGTGGCCTATGACGAGCGCAACCAGCGCTTCCAGAACCAGGACGGCAAGATCGAGGACGGCCTCTATGTCGCCGGCTGGGCCAAACGCGGTCCCAGCGGCACCATCGCCACCAACTTCCCCGACGGCAGCAAGGTGGCGGAATACGCCAAGGCGTTGATGCCAGATGCCTACAAGCAGGGCCCGGCGGGCCTCGACCAGCTGCTCGCCGACCGCGAGGTGCGGGTGGTGACGTTCGAGGACTGGAAGCGTATCGAGGCGGCCGAGGAAGCGGGCGCCTCCCACGGCGCGCCGCGGCGCAAGTTCACCACCATCCCCGACATGCTGGGCTCGCTCGGCTGATCAAGGCGAGGAGGCTCACGGGGCTCCGGGGTAACCTTTCCCGCGCGCGGGCGTTAACGGCTTCCGGAAGACATCTGGAAACCGTTCGAGGCTCTCCATGCGCTACATGCTTATCGCCGTCGCCATTCTCCTGGTGCTGATCGTCGGCGCCATCATCTTCGACAAGGACCACGCGCCGCGGGCGTCGCGCGACGAGGCGCTGATCGTCCGCGCCGATGGCCTGTGCGGCATGGTCGACCGCGACGGCCAATGGGTGCTCAATCCCCAGTTCGATGCGCTCTGGCCGTTCGAGAACGGCCTCGCCGTGGCGCGGCAGGGCGATCTCTGGGGCTACGTAGACGGCAAGGGCAACTGGGCGATCGCACCGGCGTTCGCCGCCGCCTACATGTTCGGCGACAACGGCCTTGCGCCGGCCGAGACCGAGGACGGCGCCGGCTACATCGACAGGAAGGGTCAGTGGGCGGTGAAGCCCACCTTCGAAGCCACCGGCGACTTCTCCGACGGCGGCATCGCCGCCGCCATGCAGGCGGGCCTGTGGGGCTATGTCGACAAGACCGGCACGTGGGTGGTCAACCCCCAGTTCACCGAAGCCAACATGTTCAACGAAGGGCGCGCCGCCGTGCGGCAGGGCGACCGCTGGGGCTATATCGGCAGGGACGGCAAATGGCTGGTCAACCCGCAGTTCGCCGCCGCGGGCCGCTATGGCGACGACGGCCTGGCGCTGGCCGGGTTCGAGGGCCGCTACGGATTCATCGACGAGAAGGGCATCTGGGTGATCAATCCCGAGTTCGATCAGGCCGGCGACGACTTCGAGGACGGCCTGGTGCCCGCATCGAAGAACGGCCGCTGGGGATTCATCGACAAGGACGGCGCATGGGTCGTCAATCCGCAGTTCCAGCATGCCGGTCCGTTCGACGACGGCCTGGCGCCGGCCGCGCAGAACGGACGCTGGGGTTTCATCGACCGTAAGGGACGCTGGGCGATCATCCCCCAGTTCGACGACGCCGGCCCGTTCGACGACGGCCTGGCGCTCGCCAAGTTCGGCAGCAAGTGGGGCTATGTGAACAGGAAGGGCAAGTGGGTGATCAACCCGCAGTTCGACGGCAACGCCAGCGACTGCGTCCCGTAACAGCGCCGATCCAGACAAATGGTTCTATGGGAATCAGCCGTGTGACGCGGTGATCCCTGGTGGGCAAGGCACAATTTTCGCCGTGTCCCTGAGCCTGTAACCAACCAGACCGAAACAAAAAAAGGGGCGCCGCGAGGCGCCCCTTCGTGTTGCTATAGACCGGAGGCCTCAGTCGACAGTCCAGGTGCTGCCGGCGAACAGCAACTCCTTCATGTCGGCGTTCGGCTTGGCGATCTTGGCCTTGGCGACCTGCCGGGCGACACCGGCGTCGTAGGTGTCGACCGGGTTGCAGTAGATCACGCCGACGACGACCGGCGCGTCCGGGCCGTCCAGGGTGACCAGCATCTGCGCCAGCAGCGCGTCGGTCTCGTCATGCACCAGGATGTCGTCCTCGGTGACGCCGTTCTCGCCGATGGTGACGATCTCGATCGCCACCTTGTCGCGGTTGAGGCGCAGGCCCTTCTCGTTGTTGGGGCCGAAGACCAGACGATGGCCGTGCTCGGCGCGCAGCTGGCGGTCGGGCGCGTTTTTCTTGTCGGTGAAGTCGGCGAACACGCCGTCGTTGAACACGATGCAGTTCTGGTAGATCTCGACGAACGACGCGCCGCGGTGGCCATGGGCGCGCTTGAGGATCTCCGGCATGTGCTTCTGGTCCGTGTCGACGGTGCGGGCGACGAAGCGCGCGCCGGCGGCCAGGGCGAAGTTGCACGGGTTCAGGTTGCGCTCGATCGAGCCGCCCGGGCTCGACGGCGAGCGGGTTCCCGGCCGCGAGGTCGGCGAATACTGGCCCTTGGTCAGGCCGTAGATTTCGTTGTTGAACAGCAGGATCTGGATGTCGACGTTGCGGCGCAGCACGTGCAGCAGGTGGTTGCCGCCGATCGACAGGCCATCGCCGTCACCGGTCACCATCCAGACGTCCAGATCGGGATTCGCCAGCTTGATGCCGGTGGCGAACGCCGGGGCGCGGCCATGGATCGTGTGGAAGCCGTAGGTGGCCATGTAGTACGGAAAGCGCGACGAGCAGCCGATGCCGGACACGAACACAGTGTTCGCCGGATCGGCCTCGAGGTCGGCCAGCGTCTTCTGCACCGACTTCAGGATGGCGTAGTCGCCGCAGCCCGGGCACCAGCGCACTTCCTGGTCGGTGGCGTAGTCCTTGGCGGTCAGCTTCTGGGGGGAGAGTTCGTTCATGATCGTTCTCCTCAGGCCAGCATCTCGGCGATGACCTCGTTCAGGCGGCTCACCTTGAAGGGCTGGCCGTTGACCTGGTTCAGGCGGACGGCGTCGACCAGGTAGTTGTCGCGCAGCACGGTGGCGAACTGGCCCTTGTTCATCTCGGGCACCAGCACCTGCTTGAAGCCCTTCAGCAAATCGCCCAGGTTCTTCGGCAGCGGCCACATGTAGCGCACATGGATCTGCGACACTTTCAGGCCCTTGGCGCGCGACTGTTCGACGGCGCGGTAGATCGGGCCGAAGGTCGAGCCCCAGCCGACCACCACCAGGTCGCCGGTGGCGTCGCCCTGGGTGATTTCCTGCAGCGGGATGTCGTCGGCGATGCCCAGCACCTTGTTCCAGCGGGTGTCGGTCATCAGCTGGTGATTGTCCGCGGCGTAGGAGATGTTGCCGGTGGCGAAGTCCTTCTCGATGCCGCCGATGCGATGCTCGGTGCCCGGATTGCCCGGGATCGCCCAGTTGCGCGCCAGCGTCTTCGGGTCGCGCGACGACGGGCTGAAGTTCTCCGGGTTGGTATGGAACTGGACCGGAAACGGCTTCAGGCTGTCGAAATCCGGCACCGGCCACGGCTCGGCCGCGTTCGCCAGGTAGCCGTCGGTCAGCAGGATCACCGGGGTCATGTACTTGGTGGCGATGCGCACCGCCTCGATGGCGACTTCGAAGCAGTCGCCCGGCGTCGAGGAGGCGATGACCGGCAGCGGCGCATCGCCGTTGCGGCCGTAGATCGCCTGGTACAGGTCGGACTGCTCGGTCTTGGTCGGCAGCCCGGTCGACGGGCCGCCGCGCTGCGAGTTGACGATCACCAGCGGCAGCTCGGTGCTGATGGCCAGGCCCATGGCCTCGCCCTTCAGCGCGATGCCCGGGCCCGACGAGGACGTCACGCCCAGCGAGCCGGCGAACGAGGCGCCGATGGCCGAGCAGATCGCCGCGATCTCGTCTTCCGCCTGGAAGGTGACGACGCCGTGCTCCTTCAGCCGCGCCAGCTGGTGCAGCAGGGTGGAGGCGGGGGTGATCGGGTAAGAGCCGAACATGATGTCGAGGCCAGCCAGCTTGGAGCCGGCAACGAGGCCGAGCGCCAGCGATTCCGCGCCGGTGATGGTGCGGTAGACGCCCGGCGCCACCTCGGCGCGGCCGACGGTGGAATGGCTCATGTCACCCGCCAGCTCGGCGGTCTCGCCGAAGGCATGGCCCGCGTTCACCGCGGCGATGTTGGCGTCGGCGAGTTGCTGCGACTTGGCGAACTTGCCCTTCAGCCAGTCAACGACCGACTGGCGCTGGCGGCCGTACATCCACAGCATCAGGCCAAGCGTCCACATGTTCTTGCAGCGCATGGCCTCCTTGTTGGAGAGGCCGAATTCCTTGACCGATTCCAGCGTCATCCTGGAGATGTCGAGCCGGATGACCTGATACGGCGCCACGCTGCCGTCCTCAAGCGGGTTCGACGAGTAACCCGCCTTGGCCAGCGTCCTGTCGTTGAACGAGCCGGTGTCGACCACCAGGGTGCCGCCGGTCTTCAGCGAATCCAGATTGGTCTTCAGCGCCGCCGGGTTCATGGCGACGAGCACGTCGGGCTGGTCGCCCGCGGTCAGCACGCGGCGCGCGCCGAAATTGATCTGATACGCCGACACGCCGAACGTGGTGCCCGTGGGCGCCCGGATCTCCGCCGGAAAGTCGGGGAAGGTCGCCAGGTCGGTGCCCATCAGCGCCGTCGAGTGTGTAAACTGCGTGCCCGTCAGCTGCATGCCGTCGCCGGAATCACCGGCGAAACGGATCACGACGGATTCAAGGCTCGCGGGGACATGTACGTCCGCGCTCGCGGTCGGCTTTTGAGCGAGATTGGTTGCCATCTTCTCCCAGCCCCATCCTTTCGGGGTCGAATTTTCGGCAGTCGTGCTTAAACGCGCGCTGTCACACGGCTTACATACTACCACGCGCATCCTGCGGCAAGGCGAACAATAGCGGTTGAGCCTGCGTGCGTGACTGTGCGGGTATCTAGTGTTGGCCGTTGGATTAATCAACAAAAATGTAAAATATATTTTAATACAATATTTTTACGTATTATTGTGCGCCGCTCGCCGATTTCCTTAGCGCCCGCAGCAATCCGGCCGATGCGGCCTCGATCATTTCCAGCACGTCGTCGAACCCGCCGGTCATGTAGGGAACGGGCACTTCATCGACCCCGGCACCCGGCGCATAGCGCAGGAAAAGCTCGGGACCGGGGCCCTGCGGCGGCGCCATCCGCTGCAATGCGGCAAGGTTTTTCCGGTCCATCAC
>CAMBYA010000103.1 GCA_945872035.1 Rhizobium sp. Q54 | reverse complement strand
ACCTTGCCGTTGTCGATCCAGTTGTCGATCAGCTGGTCGGCGAAGCGGGTGATCATGTCGGTGTTGCGGGTCGCGCCGGGCCCGACCCAGGGATCGGTCAGCTCCTGCCGGTGCGTGCGCCACAGCTCCACATTGGGGCGCAGGGTCAGGATCGACTCCTGCATGGCGTTCAGCGGCGCATAGGTGCCGTCGGCCTGCGGCTTGGGCTTGTCGGACAGGAACGCTGGAAACCGGACCGGGTCCTTCACCACCAGCGAGATGTCCTCGTATTTGGTGAGGATGAAGCCGTCATGGTTCGGCGTGGTGCCTTCGCCGGGGATACGGTGCACCGGGGATTCCCGGTGCAGGATCGGATAAGCCTCGTACCAGTGCTCCTGCGCGCCGGGTGAGAACAGGTCCACGTCCCTGATGGAGACAGGACACTTCATATGGTTCGGTTCGGTGCGTGGCGTGGTGCGTGCCATGGCGAAATCTCCCGTTTCTGGCCATAGTGGCGGCCATTCGGCCTCGCCACAGTCATGGTTGCAGGTGAGCAGGATTGCAAGGAATTTGCAATGGCGGAGTAGCCGGAACGGACCACACGGCGATCAGGCTTGCGCCTTCGGCTGCACTGCCGCCGATCGGGATGTGCTAGCGTGAACGGGGTGCCCGGAAAGGAACAAGCCCATGATGGTTCTGTCGATACGGCACCGTACCGCTTACCGGTATCATCAGACGGTCCAGCTCGGCCAACACCGATTGATGCTGCGGCCCAGGGAAAGCCGCGATCTGCGGCTGAAATCGAGCGCCGTGACCATTTCGCCCCAGGCGTCACTGACCTGGGCGCATGACGTATTCGGGAACACCATCGCCACGGCCAGCTTCGAAGGCTGGTCCGACTCCCTGATCATCGAAAGCACCGTGGAGCTCGAGCTGTTCGCGCCGGCGTGGCCCGAATTCGGCGTCGCGGCAACCGCAACGCACTACCCCTTCGCCTATTCGGACTCCGAACTGACCGACCTGGGCGCGCTGGCGGCGCAGCAATATGCCGATCCCATAGGACGTCTGCGTGACTGGGCGCATGGCTTCGTTGCGTCCCGCCCGACCGAAACGCTGGCGTTGTTGCAGGATCTGAGCATGGGGGTGTCGCGCTGGATCTCCTACCAGAGCCGCGACGACGAGGGCACTCAGACGCCGGTGGAAACGCTGGACCGCGGCTGGGGGTCATGCCGGGACTTCGCCGTACTGTTCGTCGAGGCGGCCCGCAGCCTGGGCTTCGGCGCGCGGATCGTATCGGGCTATGTGTTCCTGCCGGGTAGCGGCGGCCAGACGAGGGGATCGCCGGGCGACGGATCGACCCACGCCTGGGCGGAGGTGTTCGTTCCGGGCGCCGGCTGGGTGACCTTCGACCCCACGAACCGTGCCGTTGGCGGCCGGAATCTAATTCCGGTGGCGGTCGCGCGCCACATCAACCAGGCCATGCCGGTTACCGGAAGCTTCACCGGCATGACAAACGCGTTCTGGGATATGCAGGTCGAGGTCCGCGTGACGTCCTGAGGCGCCGTCCTAGGCCGCGAGCGGCAGCTTGCGCGACAGCGGATAATCGCCGGCATCGTAAAGGCGGCGGATGCCGTCCTTCTCGAACCGGTCGCCCTCGACTTCAAGCGTGACCGTGGCGAAACCGGATGAGCCTTCGACGGCGAACTGGATGGCAGCCGCCGCCGAAGGAAAGCGCTTGTAGACCAGGCGCTTGCCGCCTGCGCCGATGCCGCGCAGGAACAGTTCCGCGGGGATGCCGTAATCGAAGTCGTTCATGTCCATATCCTAGTTGGGCCGCATACCGGCCGACAGCATGTCGTCGAAGCAGTCCATGGTGCTCACCGTGTGCCACATCAGTTCGGCCAGCCAGGTCCGCGTGTTCGTCGTCGTCGAGGGCCGGTTCAGGGCGTTCCAGGACTTCATGATGGTATGATGCACCAGCGCATACGCCAGGTTGGGGTCGTCAGTGTAGGACGACGCCCAGGCATGCAACTCGGGTTCCATCAGGAATATCTCTTCGCGCCGGCGTGACGCTTCCATGGGCATGGCAGGCTTTCATCAGGGACGGGGCGCGTGACACCGGCGAGCGGAGGGTCACGCGTATGCACTAAAGATGAGGCGGTGCGTTTAAAATACAATGTTTGTTAAAAATACGCTATCCCCGACGACGATCCGAAAAAATAAAATTCAATAATATCTTGCTCTCCACGGAAATGTACTCTACCTAGCAGCCATCAAATTCGTATTGGTACGGCCAATCTGGGTGCCCCACTAAAATAGGTGCACCGCCTTCTGACCCCCTCCACATCGAAAATTTGGTTCGTCCGGAACTGTTCCGGCCGATGATTCTATTCCACAAGGAACTTACTATGACCAATGGAACCGTGAAGTGGTTCAACGCCCAGAAGGGCTTCGGATTCATCCAGCCCGACGACGGCAGCGCCGACGTTTTCGTGCATATCTCGGCCGTCGAGCGCGCCGGGCACACCAGCCTGAACGAAGGCCAGAAGCTCGGCTTCGAGCTGGAGAAGGATCGCAAGACCGGCAAGTCGTCGGCCTGCAATCTGCAGATCGGCTAAGCTGCGGCATTCCATGCCGTCCCTGGCATGAGCTTCGGCTCGCCGGGGCGAGAGGCGGTCCGAAAGGGCCGCCTTTTTTGCGTTCAGGCGCCGTCCTGCCCGGGATCGAGCGACAGCGGGTCGGTCACGCCGCCGATGACAGCGATGTCGCTGGCGGTGACCCGCTCCACGGCGAAGCGATGGGACTCTCGATGCGCATCGGTCTCCCGTCGAACGCTTCGCGTCACCATCACATGGGGCCGACGCCGCGCCCGCCACCTTCTTGACCGTCACACTTGACTTGCGCCGCCGATCCCGCACAACTCGGGACATCGTTCCAGGGGAGGAATCAGGATGCGCGATCTATCGGGCCGGACGGCCTTCATCACCGGCGGCGCCAGCGGTATCGGCCTGGCCATGGCGGACGCGTTCGCCGACAAGGGCATGCGGCTGGTCATCGCCGACGTCAACAAGGCGGCGCTCGACCAGACCGAAGCACACTTCAAGTCGCGCGGCACCGACGTGCTGACCATGCTGCTCGACGTCACCGACCGGCCGGCGCTCGAGGCGGCCGTCAAGAAAATCGAGGCGTTCGGCAAGCTGCACGTGGTCTGCGCCAATGCGGGCATTCCGCCGTCGGGCGCCAAGGTGGCCGAGACCGAGCCCGCCAAGTGGGACCGGATGATGGCGATCAACCTGACCGGCGTTTATAACACCGTCCACTACACGCTGGGCCTGCTGCGCGCCCATGGCGAGGGCGGGCACATCGTCATCACCTCGTCCATGGCCGGCGCCGTCGCCGCCTCGCCCATCGGCGACTATGTGGTGGCGAAATACGCCGCCGTCGGCTTCGGCGAGGTCATGGCCTGGGAGCTGAAGCCCGACAACATCGGCGTGTCGATCCTGATGCCGGGCACCGTCGTCAGCAACCTCAGCGGCCGCCCGCCCGAGCCCAATCCGACCGCCATGAACGCGGCCGATGTCGGTAAGCGGGTGGTCAGGGCGATCGAAGGGAACGAGCTGCACATCTTCACCCACGCGGACTACAAGCCCTATGTCCAGGCCCGGTGCGATGCGCTGATGGCGGCGTTCGGCGAGTCGGCCCAGGCCGGTTTCAAGGAGCCCGAGCAGGTGATGACGATGATGAGCCAGAACGCCTACCCGCCAAAAGGATAGGCGACCACGCCATCACGCCGGCGTCGGATCCGCGTGCCTCGCGCCCTCGACAAGCGGGATGCCCATCTGGCTGAGCAGGCTGTTGAGCGAGCGGAGCTCGAAGTCCTTGAATTCACCCGACCTGATGGTGACCATGAGCTTCGCAGCCATCTCGACGCGCCACCTGTCCCCGCCCGTGAGCGCCTTCGCCCCGGGGAGCGCGACCAGCTCGCGCCAGCAATCGGCTTGGGCCGCATCCAGATGATTCGGCGGCGCGCCTACGCCCGAGGCCTGCTGCTCCTTGTCCGTGTCCCTGTAGCGCTGCAGGGATGTCCGGTTGTCGTCAGCAAGGGTGGGAACGAGCTTGGTACGGCTGGGAGGTCGGATCATCTTCAGTTCCTTTGGCGATGGGCGATGCGGCGTTTCCGAACATCCGTTGCCAACGCAACCCAGAAGATTGCGCCCTCGACAGGATGGACAAAATTAACCAAGTCACCCTGTCACATACGTTGATTTCGGCATGATGAAAGAAAATTAAACGTCCTTGAAAGAGATGATTTTGCAACAAAATAGCCACCCAAAATGTGTAACCGAGGGCGATATTATAAGATTAAACTCCCGCAAGAAGCGCCCATCGTGAACCGGCTACTTGGATCAGCGGCTATCGGTTGATTTTGCATTTTGCTGACTCCGTTCCAGCGACCGGCCGATCAGCGATCGGTGCGGCAAAACGCCCGAGCTTCCTGTCAGGATCGGAGGCGGGGTCAACTCAGCCAGCCGGCAACCACGGCGGTGAACCATGCCAGGCCCACACCGACGATGCCGACAAGCGGCAGGCCGAAGCGGGCTGCTTTCCGGCGAATCTTGTGTCGTGGGCGTCTCTGCATTTCGATCAAGTCCGGCTCCTCCCAAAGGGATGAACATCTCCATGGGGACTATGGTTCCGGTCAGGCAACGACAACGATCGGGACTGGTTGTTGGCGCCAGGTATTGAATACGCTTTAGCCAACGCTTCGCGGGCTTCAAGCGTCCCTCAAATCGTCCCACCGCCTGTCAAGATGAGCGTGCTCGTCCATCACCGTGTTCCAGCAGGCGATGCGACCCAGCCGGTCCCACATGGCGCCGCCGAAGCGCAGGAAGCGCGCAGGGCTGGCGATGTCGCCGCGCGTGTCGACGATCGGTTCGACGGATGGGCGACCCTCGTACCAGAAATCCCACTCGTTTCGGCTGAGGAATTGTCGCGCCGTTTCCGGCACCGCGCTGTAGTAGCCGGCGCGCGCCACGAAGGCGCCAGCCCAGCCCGAATTGTACCAGTTCAGGTACTGGTAGGCGGCTTCGAGCTTCAGTCCATCAACATGCCGCATGATACCGAGGCCAGCCGCCCAGCCGCGATAGCCTTCTTTCAGCGACGGATAGTCGCACTGGATGCCACGCGACCGCACCTTCGACACGGCGGGCGACCACATCGACTGAATCACCACGTCGCCGGAGGCCAGCAGTTCTATCGATTCCTCGAAGCGCTGCCACAGTATGGCGAAGTGGCCGGCCTTCTTCAGCCCGATCAGCCGGTCGATGGTGGCGTCGATCTCGGCGCGGGTCATGTTGCCCATATCGGCGTAGCGCATCAGGCCCGCGGCCTCGAACGCCATGGCCGCGTCCAGGATGCCAATGGCCGGGATGTCGACCAGCGCCGCTTTCCCCTTGAACGCCGGGTTGACCAGGTCGGCCCAACTGGTGACGGGCCGGCCGATCAGGTCGGTGCGCACGCCCAGCGTGTCGGCGTTCATGATGTGCGGCACCATGGCGAGAATGCCTGTCGGCCCCGGCGCGAAAACGTCGCTGAACGGCGTCTCCAGGTACTGGATGCTGAACGGGTTGGTGCCGTAGCGCGGCGTGGCGGTGCCGTCGGCGAACGTCCCGCTGGTGAAGATCGGCAGCGTCTGGTCCCACCAGTCGTAGCGGGCGAGCGGAATGCCCTGCAGCACGCCACGGGGCAGCACCAGTTCGTAGGCCCAGTGATCCATGTCGAGGATGTCGGTGAACTGGGGCTCGGTGATCGCCCGGTGGATCAGGGTGTCCTCGTCATCCACCGTCATCTCGATCCGGAAGCCGAGGTCTTTCTCGGCCTGCAGGGCGATCTGTCCGATGGCGGAATAGCTGGGACCGTGGTGGCGCAACACCACCTCGCGGAACTTCTGGTCCCAGAACACGGGAGCGTGCATCGGTTCGTCGGCCATTGGCCCTGCCTTTGGGAACGCGTAAGGATCTACCACCAAGAGTCCGGAATCCGGCGATGAAGATCAACCGGAGATTGCCGCGTCTTCCCTTCGATCTCGCGCTCCCTTGCGATCTCGCGGAATTGTTTTGGGAGGCGCTCCGATGCCGCCTATTCTCCGCTCGACACGTGCCCTGGGAAGACACGTGCCCTGGGTAGACACGTGAATGGGGAGACACGCGATGGCGCCACGGGCTGAATGGCTGGACCAGGTACAGGAAGCGGCGCTCGATCCCGACCGCCCGATCGTCGACCCGCACCATCATCTGTGGGACCGGCCCAATTTCCGCTATCTGCTCGACGAGTTCCTGGCCGACCAGCAGGGCCACAACATCGTTGCCACCGTCTATGTGCAGGCGACGTCGTTCCACCGCGCCGACGGCCCCGAGCAGCTTCGGCCGGTGGGCGAGACCGAGTTCGTCAACGGCGTCGCGGCGATGAGCGCCAGTGGCATCTACGGACCATCGAGGATGAACGCCGGCATCGTCGGACACGCCAATCTCCGTCTGGGCGGCGCGGTCGCCGACGTTCTGGATGCCCATCTGGCGGTTGCGCGCGGCCGCTTCCGAGGCATCCGCCACTCGGTTGCGTCGGATACAGACCCGGCCGTCGACCGGGCGATCATGGTCGCCGCCGGTTGGGATCCGAACAAGCCGCCACCCGCGCGGCCGGTGCCGCCCCCGGGACTGCTGCGCGACGCGGCGTTCCGCGAGGGCGTCGCCACGCTGGGCAGATACGGCATGAGCTTCGACGCCTGGCTCTACCATCCGCAGATACCCGAGCTGACCGCGCTGGCCCGCGCACGGCCCGAGGTGACCATCGTCCTCGACCATGTGGGCGGCGTTCTCGGCATCGGACCCTATGCCGGCAGGCATGCCGAGGTGATGGCCAGGTGGAAGGCCGACATGGCCGAACTCGCGACCTGCCCCAACGTCAACGTCAAGGTCGGTGGCCTGACCATGCCGATCTGCGGCTTCGGCTGGGAGATGGACCCGAAGCCGCCCACGTCCGACCAGCTCGCCGCCCAAACCCGCGACTGGTACCTGTACGTCATCGATACCTTCGGCCCGGAGCGCTGCATGTTCGAGAGCAACTTCCCGGTCGACAAGTCGTGCTGCTCCTACATGGTGCTGTGGAACTCGTTCAAGCGCATGACCGCCGACTTCAGCGAGGCTGACAAGACCGCCCTGTTCTCGGGGACGGCCAAGCGCGTCTACCGGCTGCAGCTGCCCTAGTGGACACGCCTGCCGCTTCACCCGCGCCGGATCGCCTGCTGCGGCATCCGGCCTTCGTCTGGTACTGGATATCCCGCGTGCTGACGGCGATGGGGTTCCAGATCGTGTCGGTCGCCATCGGCTGGCGCATCTATGACATCACCGGCAGCGCCTATGCGCTGGGCTTCGTCGGCCTGGTGCAGTTCCTGCCCATGCTGGCGCTGACCCTGGTCTCCGGCCAGGTCGCCGACCGCTACGACCGGCGGATCATCGTCATCATCTGCCAGTTGGTCGACGCCATCGCGCTCGGCTTCCTGGTGGTGGACGTCTATGCCGGCTGGACCGGCGTCTGGGGCATCTATGCCGCGGTTGCGCTGCTGGGCGCGGCGCAGGCCTTCGCGGCGCCGACCGCGTCGGCCATGCTGCCGTCGGTGGTGCCGACCGTGCTGCTGCCGCGCGCCATGGCGGTGTCGTCGTCCGCCTGGCAGACGGCCATG
>CAMBYA010000102.1 GCA_945872035.1 Rhizobium sp. Q54 | reverse complement strand
CGCCGATCGACATGGTGATCGGCGAGATCATCTTGCCATGGAAGGGCACCTCGAGCTGCCCGAGCGTACGCCGCAACTCGTCGGCGCGCTCGCGGGTCTGCTCCAGCGAGGCGCCGGGCAGCACCAGCACGAACTCCTCGCCGCCGTGGCGGCAGGCGATGTCGCCCTTGCGGACGTTGCTGACCAGCACCTGCGCGACCGCCCGCAGCGCCGCGTCGCCGCCGTCAAGGCCATGGGTGTCGTTCAGCCGCTTGAAGTGGTCCAGGTCGCCGACGATGATGCCGACACCTTCATCGGTGCGCGACGCGCGTCCGAATTCCAGCACCAGCGCCTCTTCCAGATAGCGCCGGTTGAACAGGCCGGTCAGCGGGTCGCGCAGCGACATCACCCGCAGCGCCTCGCGCAGCCGGTAGTTGGCGAGCGCCAGTCCCAGGTTGCCGGCGAAGGCATTGAGAGCCTCGTCCTGTCCGGCGGCGGCGGCATCAGCCTCGATGTACAGGAGGCCGACGATGCCGCCGCGCCCCAGCAGCGGATAGCAGGCATAGCCGCCGGAGAACGTAGGCCGCACATGCTGGCAGCGCACCTCGCGACCGTCCGCCGGTACGAAGTGGGTCTGGCTGCGTCGCAAGGCCCAGCAATTGTCGGGCGGAAAGTCCATCTCCGAGCCTGTGGCGTCACCCCAGCTGGCGATGGCGGTCAGCAGGTTCTGCGAATTGTTCATCAGGAACAGCACGCCCGGGCGGCCGGCGATGATCTGCGGCGCATAACCGGCGATGATCTCGGTCAACTCCTGGTCGGTGGTCGCCTCCTGCAGGCGCTGCACCATGCCGTTGATCAGGTGGACCGAACGGGTCTGGTCCTCAAGCGCGGTGGTGATGTCCTGCAGGGCGGTTTCACGGTCGCGGCTGGTCGTGACCTCGCTCTCCAGCGTCTCTGTGGCGTGCTGCAGCCTGTCGATCAGCTGTTCGCGTTCAATCTGCAGGCGCGTAGTGCTCTCGATCCAACGATGCATATTGCGCCCTGCGACGGCGAGCACTGCAGAGAATGCCAGTATCAGCAGCGCCATCTCGACCGATCGCGAGTCGCCAAGGATGAACAATGCCATGGCCATCGGCATGATCGCGGGTAGCGCGAAGCCGTAGAACGCCGGCATGTACGTGGCATTGCTCGCCACGGCGCCCGCCGTCATGCCGCCTATCACGAACGCCACGAAAACGTGGTAGCCGGGATCGTTGGTGACGAATACCACCGATGCCGCAAGGCCCCATAGAATGCCCATTGCCACCGCACCGCCGACAAAGCGGTGGCGCCATAAATCGGTGGCGACGGTCTGGTCGGTCTTGGTGTAGCGTCGCCAGAGGTGCAGCCGCCAGGCTGCGGCGATGATGAACGCAGCGACCCAGCCAATCAGAACCAGCGATGGAAAGACTCGCGACAAGGCGGCGGCGGTGATCCCCGCCGCGACCACGTTGAGCACCGGAATGACCGGGGTCCGGTACATCATCCGTGTCTGCTCGATCCGCACCCGGCCGTCGAGCCGGAGCATCGCGTCGTCCAGCACTAAATTCTCATGCCCCAATGCACGCCTACCCGATTGGTATTATAGCAGATATTCGGCGCGTCGGGAGATTCCGCGCGCAGCCCCTGTTCAGCCGTTCGGGGCATCTCTACAGTGCGTTATGAATCATCTGTCGGAAAAGGGGAGACGCACACGATGAAACCCATCCTGAATGCCGCCAAGATCATCCAGAATTGCTATATCGTCCGCGACCTCGAAGCCGCCTGCAAGCGTATGAACCAGCTTTACGGCATCGGGCCCTTCCTCGGCGGCGCCGCCGGTTCGCTGACAGAGCACACCTATCGCGGCCGGCCGGAGGAGCCGATCGGCATCAGGGGCGTGTTCGTTCAGTCGGGCGATCTGAATATCGAATTGGTCGAGCTGACCTCGAAGACGCCCAGCGCCTTCCACGACATGTTCCCCAACGGTGAGGAAGGCTTCCACCACGTCGCCTGCTTCACCGACGACTACGAGAAGGAGCGCGACGCCTTCGTCGCCGCCGGCTATCCGGTGGCGAGCGAGTTCATCGCCGTCGGCAAGAAGTTCTGCTACATCGACGCCCGCGACCCGCTGGGCCACATGATCGAACTCTACCCGCAGCACAAGACGGTACGCGCCATGTACCAGAAGACCCGGGACATGGCCGCCAGCTGGGACGGCAAGGACCTGATCATACCGTGGGATCTGACCGGCTACGACGTCGAGTAGAGTCTAGATTTCGTCGGCCATGACCAGGCCGGTGGTGGCGAACTTGCTCGGCTCGACCGAGTAGGCTTCCGTGTCCTCCACCATCGGCCGGATGGTCTCGAAGTACCAGCGTCCGTCCCGGTAGACGAAGTCGTCCTGGTAGTAGCCCAGGATGCGGAAGAACTGCACACCGCCGTCCGGCGTGTTGCCCGCATAGACCATCATCA
The DNA here is from genome assembly GCA_945872035.1 of Rhizobium sp. Q54. Taxonomy (GTDB): domain Bacteria; phylum Pseudomonadota; class Alphaproteobacteria; order SMXS01; family SMXS01; genus RI-34. The sequence continues at coordinate 5,259 of CAMBYA010000102.1, read as the reverse complement.
TCCGCCAGTATCCGGTGGCCCGGTCGCCGGTCACGGTGATGTTCGGATTGGTCACCATGTGCTGGGAATTGCGGATACGGCCTGAGTTGGCCAGGCCGTCGAAGAACACGCGGCGCTCGGCGTGGCCCTTGGCGTCGACCTGCATGGCGTCGCATTTCCAGCGGCCTTCCGGCACGAAGATCGCCTCCAGCGAGTCGGCGTTATGATTGTCGTCGCAGCCGGCGCAGTAGCGCGACTTCAGGTTCATGATCTCGGTGACGGCCTCCACCCGGTGAAGCCGCTCCAGGAGTGCGTTCACGTCCAGCGTTTCGATGTTCATCCGTGTTCCCCGCTTGTTGGTGACCCAGCGTGGGTTGCAAGAGGCCATCGAGTCAACTGGCAGGGCGCGGCGAACCGTACGCCGTAAACGGGGAGTCGCCGGCGCACGGTTCGCGCGGTGCCCTCAATCCACCAGCGTGATGGCGCCTCGGGGACAGGCGTTCGCGGCGGACTGGGCGTCGACAATCAATTCGTCAGTATCGAGGTCTTCCGTCCGGACGATGAGGCCCTTTCCGTCCGGACCCTTTCCGAAAATGCTGGGATAGAGGTTGAAACAACGGGCCTTGCCCTGGCAGCGCGCGGGATCGATGACGGCTTTCATCGGATGCTTCCTCAGGCTGCCGTGGCCCGCGCTGCCGCCGCGGCGGGATCCGACTGGATCCACAGATATTTGAGCTGCCGCAGCGCCAGACCGGGCACGTAGTCGAACGACTCGGCGTCCCGCGCGAAGCGGAAGTGCTGGCGGCGCGACAGCAGGATCTCGAACGCCAGGTTGATCTCCAGACGGGCGAGCGGCGCCCCCAGGCAGTGGTGGATCGCCTGGCTGAAGGCCAGGTGCGACGCGGCGTTTCGCCGGTCCAGGTCCAGCTTCTCCGGGTTGGGGAAGTGGCGCTCGTCGCGGTTGCCGGCGGCGAAGCGGAGGTGGACGATGCAACCCTTCGGGATGGTCACGCCGTGCAGTTCCACGTCCTGCGTCGTCACCCGGTACATGCCAGCCGTGGGCGATTGCAGGCGCAGGCATTCCTCCACGAAGGTGCGGATCTTGCCGGGTTCGGCATGCAGCCGGTCTTCGACGCCCGGATTCTCGATCAGCTCCTTCATCGCCATGGCCAGGCCGTTCTGCGTGGTCTCGTTGGCGCCGACGACGGCCTGCTCGGCAAAGCCCAGCATTTCCTGGGTGGTCAGCGGCGATCCGTCGGCACGTCTCGTCTGGACCAGCACGGTCAGCAGATCGTCGGCGGGCTCCCGGCGCTTGCGCTCGAATGCGTCCAGCAGGTAGCGCTGCAGCTTGATGCCCTCTTCGGCGACGTACATTTCCTTCTCTGGGGTCAGGCCGTGGGAGAACGGCAGCACCCAGACGTCGGTCCAGTGCTTCAGGATCTTGTGATCCTCCAGCGGCAGCCCGAGCAGGACGGTCATGACGCTCATCGGCAGCGGGAAACAGAAGTCGGCGACGAAATCGACGGGCTCGTCCTTTTCCAGCTTGCTGGCCAGGTTGCCGATAAGCTCGCGCAGCCGGGGCTCCCACTGGCGGATGCGGCCGGCGGTGAAGAACGGCTCCAGGAGATCGCGGAACTCGGTGTGGTAGGGCGGATCGGACGACAGCGGCGTCCGGCGCGGATAGCCATGGTCGCGGTAGTACTGCTTGGCGGCGTCGGTCTTGAACAGGAAATCCATGGGAACGGCCATGGAGAAGCGGTCCGGATCGCGCACGATGTCGCAGATGTCCTCGTACCGGCTTACCACGTACATCCCGGTGTCGGGCATCCGGTGTACCGGCGCCTCGTCGCGCAGCGCCTTGTAGGCGCCGAACGGGCAGCGTTGGACCTCGGGATCGGAAAGATTGATGTTGGTCGTGGTCATGATGTCTGTCCCCGTCTGCGGCTGTTTTGCCTCGTTACATGACGAACGTTATGATTTGCGACGGGGCTGCGAAACTATCAGAAATGATGGTTTTAGACAGAATGGACGATAAATTGGCGGGCTTGCCGGGAAGTCTTCCAAGGGTTTATGTTACCGGCAGGAAACAGGAGAGACCCATGAGCCTATTGCCTGCCGGGATGCCGCAGACGTCCGAAGCCGCCTTCGCCTATATCGGCACCATCGACCGGCCCAGCGTCGACGACCTGAAGCTGATGGTCTGCCTGGAGGCCAGCGGCCTCAGTTTCTACAAGGCGCTTGCCGCCGGGGCGCCGTCGAAGGCGATCGGCGACCTGCTCGCCGCAAACGGCCGCGAGGAAATGGCGCATGCCAGGCGCCTGCAGAAAGCCATCGAGATCCTGAGCGGCGAGACGTTCCAGATCCCCTCGCCCGACGCCAATCCCTACGACACCGCGCCGGCGACCCTGCCCGTCGATGAAGCGCTGCTGGACAACATGGCCAAGGGCGAATTCGGCGGCGAGCTGATGTACGAAGGCTGGGCCGCGAAGATCGGCAACGATGAAGTCGCCAAACTCCTGCGCCAGAACGGCAAGGAAGAGCGCCGCCATGGCGAGCGCGCCCAGCAGGCGAAGGCGCTGCTGACCGCCTGACCTACGCTTCGCGGGTTACGGCGTCCTCGACCGCGCGGCGCGGGCTGGGTCGGGCCGCGCGTTCGGCATAGCCCAATCTGAAGATGAAGGTTGGCCGCCACGCCGGATTCCCCGTCAGGGACGCCAGTGCCTTTTCCATCGGCGACGGCCTGGCCAGCTGATGGTCGCGGTCGACACATTCCGCCGGCTGGTTCAGCGGTTGCGCGGCCAGCCCCCGGGCAGTGGCCCACAGATGCAGTCGCTGCCATAGCCGTCCGGCTTCGAGTGTGCTTCCCAGGTCGTAGGGATCCTCGACGGCGATGATCCCGAACATCGGGGCGGTCGCCACATGCACGTCGCGGGTCGCGCCCAGCCACTGCCGGTCGGCCAGCTCGGGCGATGGCGAGGGGATCAGTTTTGCGGCGACATTCACCAGGTCCGGCAGGCCCGTGGCATCGAGGGTGATGCCATCTCGGTGTCTATCGATGTCGCGGCAGCTGAAGCGGAACCAGCGGGCGCTGTCGGCTGCCATGGCCGGGTCGGCCACGATCGATTCGGTCGCCGAGACGATAAGCCGGCCCAGAACGCCGCGCCGGGGATCGTCGTCGATCAGCATCAGGCGCACGCGCGGCATATCCGCAAGTGCCTCCAACTCGGTCTTGAGGGCCGGGGAGAGGACGCGCCTGGGTTCATAGGGTCCCCGGTTGGTGTGGCGCCGGTCGATGACGTCGAAAAGCGGCGGCGCGGCGGCTCCGGCGCGCTCCGGAATCAGGATGGCGACGGGGAGGGAAGGATCGAGCTTCGAGGTCCTGCGCCCCTCGGTCGGCATGATCAGCGTCGATCCGCCTTGCGCGTCGGCGGCCAACACCATGTTTTCGAGGGCGCAGCCCAGCGACAGGGAGAGTTCCCGGCTGAAAGGGTCGAAGCTGCCGATATTGCGGCCGGGATCGGCGTAGAGGGCAACGCCGCGCGGGCCGACGGTGAAGCGCCAGGGCTGGGTGTTATGCGCGTTGGAGGCGAGGATTCCGGCGCGCGCGACCGCGAGAGTCCCGTCAAGCCGGGTTTCACGCCAGTCGCGCCACAGCGCGTAGGGTGGGCCTGCGCCGGGGTTGAATGCGCCGTTGTCCCAGGCGCGCCAGACAAGGCCGCCCGCCGCGACCAGGGTCACGCCGGCGAGACCGCGCTTCAACGCCTGACGCCTGGTTACGCTCATCCCGTCGCCGTCCCCAAAACACGAAGTGACATTCAGCCTATCTTGCCGTTGCTGGCTGGCCCCACGGCATGATCGGCACGGTGGAGATCGAATTTTTCGGCGAACCTTCGACCAGCTTGTCCGAATAGCTCAGGTAAATCAGCGTGTTGTTCGGCCGATCGTAGAACCGCACCACCTGCAGTTTCTTGAACAGCCACGACCGGCTTTCCCGGAACACGTCCTCGCCGTCCTTCAGCTTGCCCTTGAACGCGACCGGGCCGACCTGCCTGCACGAGACCGAAGCGTCCGAGGGGTCCTCGGCCAGGCCGACCGCGCCCTTCACGCCACCGGTCCGGGCGCGGCTGACATGGCAGACGACCCCGTCGACCTTGGGGTCGCGGAAGCTGTCGACGCAGACCTTGTCGTTGAGCAGCCCAAGGCCGCGGAACGTCGTGGAAACGCAGCCCACGGGTTCGGCGCTCGCCGGCGCAGGCAGCAGAAGCGCGAAGCAGGAAAGGGCAAGTGTTGCCGGGAGCAGCGGATGCATGGGCGCATCCTGTCACGGCGCGCCGCAAAAGACAAAGGGCGCCGGCTGGCGGCGCCCTTTGCTGCAATACGGCGGGGACTCAGGCCTTCTTGAGGTTCTCGGCCGAGGTCTTGCCGCGCTTGGGATCGCGCTGCTCCTCGTAGGAAACCTTCTGGCCTTCGTTGAGGCTTTCCATTCCGGCGCGCTGCACGGCGGAGATGTGCACGAACACATCCGGGCCGCCGGCGTCGGGCTGAATGAAGCCATAACCTTTGGTGCTGTTGAACCACTTCACGGTACCGACGGGCATCGGCGTTCTCCAATCAATTTAAGTGGCACGGCGTCGGACGAGCCGTGCATCAACCTGAACGATTGGCAGCAATCCATACCCAAACTTGGCGAGACGATCGGCAAACCGCAGCAGCATGACCGCGGAATGATGGGCAGCATGGAGCGCCAACGCAAGTCAGAAGTGCGGTAGGCGCAAGGCGAACGGTTGTTATTCCCCCGAAATGAACCGCATCCAGTTCTCCAGATCGCGCAGCCGTTCCTTCGGATCGAGCACGTCGGCATCGATCCCGAAGCTCCAACGGTCGCCCGCGGTGCCGCCCTGGTCGAACGAGGCGAAGGTCTTGGCAGCGTCGCGCGCGGCCTCCTCGGACTCGAACAGTCCTTCCTCGACAAGCCCGGCGGCATAGCGGCGCATGGAGGCGGCGATCTCCCCGAAATTGTATTCCGGGTGGTACTGCACGCCCCAGAACTCGCCGCCGCCCACATGGAAGGCGGCGGCCTGGACGCGGGTCATGGAATTGTAGGCCAGCACTTGGGCGTTCTCGGGCAGGGCGGTGACGATATCGCGGTGGACGGCAATGGCGTCGAACACCGTCGGCCGGCCCGCATAGAGCGGATGGGCGCGGCCGGCGTCGGTCAGCAGGATCTTGCGGGCGAGGCCGATCTCGCGGCCCAGCGGGTTTCTCAGCACCGTGCCGCCC
>CAMBYA010000101.1 GCA_945872035.1 Rhizobium sp. Q54 | reverse complement strand
CGATTCCATTGCCAAGAAATTCGAGGACAAGCTGGCCGAGCGCCTGCTCGCGCGCAAGATGGGCGATCCCATGGACGAAACGGTGGCGCTGGGCGCGCTCGCCCGCGCCGATCTGCGCGACGAGCTGCACGACCAGGTCGCGCGCAGCCTGAAGGAAGGCGCCCGCAACATCCTGGGCGGCGCCATTCCCAACGAGCCCGGCGCGTTCTATCCGGCCACCATCCTGAACGGCGTCGAGAAGGGCATGCCCGCCTTCGACGAGGAGCTGTTCGGCCCGGTGGCCTCCATCGTCCGCGCCTCGAACGAGGAACAGGCGCTGAAGATCGCCAACGACACGCCCTACGGCCTGGGCGCGGCGGTGTTCACCGAGGACCGCAAGCGCGGCGAGCGCATCGCCCGCGACCACTTCGACGCCGGCGTCTGCTTCGTCAACGACTTCGTCAAGTCCGACCCGCGCCTGCCCTTCGGCGGCGTCAAGGAAAGCGGCTACGGCCGCGAACTCGGCATCTTCGGCATCCGCGAGTTCACCAACATCAAGACGGTGGTGGTGGCGTAGCCGCCAAACCGATCCAATTTGCCCGTTTACCGCCGCGACCCGGCGCTCTATCGTCTGTGACCATACGGTAACAACGTCGGGGAGACGGGGATGGCGCAGGCGGATATTCTGATCAGCAACGGCCTGATCGTCGACGGGTCAGGCGGCGCGCCGTTCAAGGGCGACGTGGCCATCGCGGACGGCAGGATCGTCGCCGTCGGCAGCTTTTCCGGCAACGCCACGACGACCATCGACGCCGCTGGCCGGGCCGTCGCGCCCGGTTTCATCGACATCCATACCCATTACGATCCGCAGCTGTGCTGGGACCGGCTGGCGACGCCGTCGCTGGAGCATGGCTGCACCACGGTGGTGATCGGCAACTGCTCGCTGTCGGTCGCGCCGATCCGTGACAAGGCGGCGGCGAAGAAGCTGGTCAGCATGTTCCGGGTGATCGAGGACATCGGCGATGCCACGTTCGACGCGGGCGTGCCCTGGTCCTGGGAAAGCTTCCCCGACTATCTGGACCATATCCGCCAGGGCCTGGGCATAAACGTCGGCGCGCTGGTCGGTCATTCGGTGCTGCGGCTCTATGTCATGGGCGAGGCCGCGCAGGAGCGGGTCGCCACCGACGGCGAGATCGCCGAGATGGTGCGGCTGCTGAAGGAGGCGATGAACGCGGGCGCCATCGGCCTGTCGACCTCGTACATCGACGTGGACGAGAACATGAAGCCGGTGCCCAGCCGCTTCGCCGACATGCGCGAAAAGCTGGCGCTGGCCCGCGCCATGGCCGAGACCGGCCGCGGCGTGATGCAGACCGTGCCGTTCTTCCTCGACCCGGTGAAACAGATCGGCTGCATCGACGAGCTGGCCGAGATTTCCCGCGAGACCGGCGTGATGTGCACCCTGGCGCCCATCGTCTACAGCCCCCTGGGTACGCTGTGGCAGGATTCGCTCGATCGGCTGGCGGCAGTGCGCGCGGCGGGCGCCAATGTCTATGGCCAGTCCATGCCGCGGCCGTTCGACCTCAACATGCGGCTGTCCGAGAACTCGTTCCTGCTGCTGTCCATGCCGGCCTGGGCCAGGGCGCTGAAAATGCCGCTGCCGGACCGGCTAGCCTATTTCTCGGACCCGGCCACCCAGGAAATCCTGATCAAGGAAATGAGCGCCGGCCCGATCATGGCCGCTTTCGGCGCGCTGCGCGTGGGCAGGGTGACCCATCCCGACAACAAGCCGTTCGAGGGCCGCGGGCTGCATGAGGTGGCCAACGAGCTGGGCGTGCCGATGCCGCGCGCCATGATCGACATCGCCCTGCGCGACGACCTGGACGCCGAATTCCAGCTGGTCGGCGCAATCCACGGCGACGCCAACTTCGTGGCGCAGATCCTCGATCATCCGGCCTGCCTGGTGGGTGCGTCGGACGCGGGCGCGCACATCGCCCAGTTCTGCGGCGCGGGCGACACCTGCTACATGCTGTCGCGCCACGTCCGCGAACGGGGCGACATGACGCTGGAGCGCGCCGTCCACCGCATGACCCAGGAGGTGGCGCAGGCCTGGGGCATCGCCGACCGGGGGCTGCTGAAGCCTGGCATGGCCGCCGACGTGGTGGTGTTCGATCCGGCGACCATCGACCGGGGCGAGGAAATCTTCGTCCACGACGTGCCGGGGAATGCCAACCGCTACATCCGCCACCCGACGGGCATCGACACCGTGATCGTCAACGGCCAGGTGACGGTGCGGGGCGGCACCTACACCGAGGCGCGGTCCGGCCTGATCGTCTGACAGATCATCCGGCCCGGCAGGTCAACTGTCAGAAAAAGTTCACTGGCATCGACGGTGCGGTTTCGAAACCATGCGTCGCGAACGGCGGTCGCTTCGGCGGCACGCCCTGTTATTGCCATGAGGAGTGATCATGCCCAAAGACGGTGTCTACGACGTGCTGTTCCTGTGCACCCACAATTCGGTGCGCAGCATCATCGCCGAGGCGATCCTCAACACGCTGGGACAGGGCAAATTCAAGGGTTACAGCGCGGGCACGAAGCCGAAGGGCTCCATCGACCCGGCCGCGCTCAAACTGCTCCAGCTGATGAAGCATCCGGTCGAAGGACTGCGCTCGAAGTCGATCGACGAGTTCAGCGGCCCCGACGCACAGGCATTCGACTTCATCATCACATTGTCCGACCCCACCGACGGTGAGCCCGCGCCGCAGCTGCCGGGCCACCCGGTGACCACCCAGTGGACCTTCCCGGACCCGTCACGGTTCGAGAACGGCGAGGCCAACGACGCCGAAATCGCCGCCGAGTTCGCCGAGACCTACAAGGACATTCACGCGCTGCTGTCGACGTTCGTGAACCTGCCGCACGCGTCCCTGGACCGGCTGAGCCTGGAGGACAAGGTGGGCGAAATAACCGCCCGGCACGCGGCGCAAAAAGCCTAGTCCACGGCCGGCGGCCGTTTGTGCACCAGGCTGTCGCCTAGGAAGTGGAAGACGGCCTCGCCGGCATCGTTGCGCAGTTCGTGGCGGATGGTGACGCGGCCGATGTCGGTGCGCTTCTTCCACGGCCGCTTTTCCAGGATCTCGGCCCAGGCGCGAACCCGGTCGCCGGGCTTGAGCGGCTTGCGCCAGCGCACCTGGTCCCAGCCGATACCGCAGACCCAGTTCACGTCGCCGAACACCTGGTGGTCCAGCAGCCGCCAGATCGCCGCCGTATAGATGCCGCTGGCACTCAGCCCCTCGAACACCTTGTGGTCGGCCGCGGCCGCCTCATCGTTGTGGAACCATTGCGGGTCATAGCGCGAGGCGAAGGCGATCATCTCGTCCCGCTCCAGGGTGAACGGTTCGGACTCGACGGTCTCGCCCACCGCCAGATCCTCGAAATAACGCCATTCGGTCATGGCCTTCGCCTTTTCATCCCGCTAGCCTGTCCCGGGTCTATGTAGACTGTTTGCCGCCGATGCCACAATGGCCGCGCCCACGGGGAGGGGCGCCCGATGAATTATCTGGCCTTCATACTGTCGAACCCGCGCTTCCTGGCCTACGGGTTCATGATGCTGTTCTTCTCCGGGTTCGGGCAGACGTACTATTTCGGTCCCTACACGGATTCGGTGCGCCAGTCGTTCAACCTGAGCCATGGCGAGATCGGGCTGCTGTTCTCCCTGGCCACCGGGCTTGCCGGCCTGCTGATGATGTGGGCGGGCCGCAAGATCGACGACGTGGACCTGCGCACCTTCACCTTCCTGATCTGCGTGACCCTGATCGCCGGCTGCTTCTCCATGTCGACAGCCAATTCCATCCCGACCCTGATGCTGGCGTTCTTCCTGCTGCGCATCTCGGGTCAGGGGCTGATGATGCATGCCTCGTTCACCTCCATGGCGCGCTATTTCGACAAGGAGCGCGGCCGAGCGATCTCGGTCGCCTCGTTCGGCCTCGCCCTGGCCCAGGCGACCTTTCCGCTGATGGCGAAATCGCTGAACAGCGAGTTCGGCTGGCGCGACGCCTGGTACTACAGCGCGTTGTTCCTGACGGTGACGCTGATTCCGATGATGCTCTGGCTGCTGATCGGCCACAAGGAGCGCCACGAGCAGTTCCTGCGGGACAACGAGGGAAGCCATCAGACGGCCAGCCAGAAAAGCGGCTGGACCCGCCGGGTGCTGCTGCGCGACGTCCGCTTCTACCTGATGTTTCCTTCGGCCATGACCATGCCGTTCATCCTGACGGGCTTCATTTTTCACCAGCAGCATGTGGCGCGGCTGCAGGACTGGCCCATGGGTCTGCAGCCCAAGGCGTTCATCGCCTACGCGGGCGTCGCCTTCGTCTGCTCGATCGTCGCCGGGCCGCTGGTCGACAAGGTCGGTGCGCGCAAGATGATCGCGTGGAACACCCTGCCCTTCATGGCCGGCATGGTGGCGCTGGCGGTGACCGACCACCAGATCGCCGCCTGGCTCTATCTGGGGCTGTCGGGCATCACCCTGGGTTTCGGCATCCCGGCGGGCACCGCGTTCTGGACCGAAATGTACGGCCCGCGCCATGTGGGATCGGTACGCGCCATCATGAGCAGCTTCGGCATGCTGGCCACGGCGCTGTCGCCTTATGTGATGGGCGTCGCCTTCGACCACGGCGCCTCGGTCAGCCTGCTGGCATGGCTGAGCGCCGCCTATCTGGGATCGAGCGCTGTGCTGGTCTGGCTGGTGGTGTACAAATACTGGGATCAACCTCACCTGGAAAAGACCTGATGATCCGCTTCGAGTTCTTCTTCGACTGCTCCAGCCCGTGGACCTATCTGGCCTTCGTCAACATCCAGCCGATCGCCGCCGAGTTCGGCGTCGACATCGAGTGGAAGCCGATCCTGGTGGGCGGTATCTTCAACGCGGTCAACGACAGCGTCTACCGCAACCGGGAAAACCCGGTGCCCGCGAAGGCAAAGTACTCGCGCAAGGACCTGTTCGACTGGGCGCGCGTCGCCGGCATCGAGATCAACTGGCCGAGCATCTTCCCCATCAACAGCGTCAAGGCCATGCGCGGCTGCTTCATCGCCGCCGAGGAGGGCAAGCTGGTGCCGTTCGCCGCGCGCGTGTTCCACGCCTATTGGGGCGAGAACCGCGATATCAACGACGACGCGGTGCTGGCGGAGATCGTCGCGGCGACCGGCCTGGACCGAACCCGGTTCTTCGACGGCATTGCCCGGCAGGAGATCAAGGACCGGCTGAAGGCCAACACCCAGGACGTCATCGACCGCGGCGGCTTCGGCTCGCCCACCATGTTCGTGAACGGCACCGACATGTATTTCGGCAACGACAGGCTTCCGCTGGTGCGCGCGGCCTTTGAAAGGCTTACGCGATAACCAGGCCGTCGCCCTCGATCCGCTTCATCGCCTCGAGGAAGGACGGCATCACCGGCACGGGACGGTGGGTTGCCAGGTCGGCGCAAACCATCACCGTCTCGCCCGAAGCAAGCAGGTCGTCTGTGTCGGCGGCATGGATCTCGAACAGGTTGGTGACGCTGGTGCGGCCGATCCTCGCCGCCCGCACGCAAACGTCGACCTGCTGGTCGAACACCAGCGGCCGGCGGTATTCCACCACCGAGCGGACCAGGTGGAAGTCCAGCCCGGTGCGCGCCACCTCGCCCTTGTAGTCGTATTGCATGGCCCGCATGTACTCGGTGTGGGCGACGTCGAAATAGGTCAGGTAGTGGGCGTTGAACACCACGCCCTGCGCATCGACCTCGGCGTAGCGGGTGCGGATGCGGTGGAAGAACCTGAAGTCGGAACGCGCCATGCCGGCACTTTCGGACAGGACGCACGTTGACGCAATGCCTTCGCACAGTTGTAAGTTTGCATCGCTATCGCATCTGCTACTATCCGGTAATGAGTTCACAACCAATCATGGTCCGGCCGCACGCCGCCGACGCTCCCGACGGGGAGATCGAAGCCGTGCTGGCGGCGCAGCGGCGGGCGTTTCTCGACAATGGACCGCCGCCGCTCAGCGAACGGCTCGCCCATCTCGACGCGCTCGACGACCTGATCCGCCAGAACCACGGCCGGATGGCCGACGCGCTGAGCGAGGATTTCGGCAACCGGAGCCGCCACGAGACCATGCTCGCCGAGGCGCTGGGCTCGCTGCTCGTGCTGCGCCATACCCGCAAGCAGCTGCCGAAATGGGTCAAGCCCCGCCGGGTTCCGCTGAACCGGCTGCAGCAGCCCTTCGCCAAGGCCTATATCAACTACCAGCCGCTGGGCGTGGTGGGCGTGATGTCGCCCTGGAATTATCCCTACAAGCTATGCCTGGTGCCGCTGGGACAGGCGCTGGCCGCCGGCAACCGGGTGATGATCAAACCGCCCGAGCAGACGCCCAACGCCTCGGCGCTGATCAAGGAGCTGCTCGCCCAGGCTTTCGGCCAGGACAGGGTGGCGGTGATCAATGGCGGGCCCGACGTGGCCGTCGCGTTCGCCCGCCGCCAGTTCGACCATCTGATGTTCACAGGCTCCACCGCGACCGGCCGGCTGGTGATGAAGGCCGCCGCCGAGAACCTGGTGCCGGTAACGCTGGAGATGGGCGGCAAGTCGCCGGTGATCATCGGCGCGGGCTGTGACCTGGCCAAGGCGGCGGGCGCCATCGCCTTCGGCAAGCTGATCAACGCCGGCCAGACCTGTATCGCCCCCGACTACGGCTTCGTGCCCGAAGGCCGCATGGATGCGTTCGCCAACGCCTTCGTCAGCCAGGTGACGGCCATGTATCCGTCGCTGGCCGCCAACCCGGACTACTCTTCGATCGTGTCCGACCAGCACCATGCAAGGCTGCGGGCGCTGGTGGCCGATGCCCGGAGCAAGGGCGCCGAGGTCATCGAGATCAACCCGTCGGGCGAGGCGCTGGGAAACGGGCGCAAGATAGCCCCGACGCTGATCCTGCAGGCGACCGACGACATGGCGGTGATGCAGGAGGAGGTTTTCGGCCCGGTGCTGCCGCTGAGGTCGTATCGCTCCATCGACGAGGTCATCGGCTATATCAATGCCCGCGACCGGCCGCTGGCGCTCTACCACTTCACCAACGACGGCGACGAGAAACGCCGGGTGATGGACCGCACCCTGTCGGGCGGCGTCACTATCAACGACACCATGCTGCACGTGGCGATCGAGGACCTGCCGTTCGGCGGCGTCGGCGCCAGCGGCATCGGCGCCTATCACGGCGAGGCCGGATTCCGGACGTTCAGCCACGCCCGCTCGGTGCTGGAGCAGGGCCGCATCGCCTTCAACAAGGCGGCCTGGCCTCCGTTCGGCACGCGAATCGAGCGCATATCGAGGTTCCTGATCGGCCGCTGATCCGTTCGCGGGTCAAATTCCAAACTGGGTGGGGCACGCCGCAAGCGGATGACAGGCTTGGGAAAACCGGTATTATCGGCGCCTCAACCCGTCGGATTCGGAGTTATTCATGCTGCGGAAGACCGTTCTCATGGCCACCGCCGTCGCGCTGGTCTCTGCCCAGACCACGCCGGTGCTCGCGCAGGAATGGCGCAATCTCTATGCGATGCAGGAGAGCACCCTGGCCGGCGTGCTCGGCGAGGACGAGGTGGCCGGCATGGCCTATCTGCGGATTCCGTTCGGCGGTCCGGCCCATCTGCGCAAATCCGACGTGAAGTACGGCGTCAACCTGGCCGCCCGCATGCCCGACAGTGTCTCGACCAGCTATGTGGACACCAGGCGCAACCTGATGGCGCTGGCCGACCTGAAGTT
>CAMBYA010000100.1 GCA_945872035.1 Rhizobium sp. Q54 | reverse complement strand
GCCGCTGCCGGTCACCAGGCCTCGACGACGGTGGGCGCCGCCGCGCTGGGCGCGATCCGCCGCGACAGCCAGCCGTTCCGGCCGGGCGAAGCGTTCGCCGAATTCCACCGGCCGCTGTCCGGCTTCGGCGAGACGCCGCAGGCTGGCTTCGCCTATGCGGACACGCCGTCGGCGCGGGTCGAGAGCGCGCCGTCCGCCGCCACTTCGCCCGTAGCCGAGGTTCCGCAAGAGGCGCGCTATCCGCTGGGCGCTGCGCGGGGGCAGTTGCACGAAACCTACATCATCTCGCAGACCGAGGACGGCATCGTCATCGTCGACCAGCACGCCGCCCACGAGCGGCTGGTCTACGAACGCATGAAGAGGGCGCTGACCGACAAGGGCGTGGCGCGCCAGATGCTGCTGCTGCCCGAGGTGATCGAACTCGACCCGGTCGCCGCCTCCAACCTTGCCGACCGGGCCCACGAGCTGGCCGAGCTTGGCCTGGCGCTGGAGCCGTTCGGCGCGGGCGCGGTGGTCGTGCGCGAGGTGCCGGCGCTGCTGGGAGACTGCGACATCAGGGGCCTGGTGCGCGACCTGGCCGACGACCTGGCCGAGCTGGACGAGGCGCTGAGCCTGAAGGAGCGGCTGGAGGATGTCTGCTCCACCATGGCGTGCCACGGCAGCGTGCGCGCCGGACGTCGCCTGACAGTGACGGAAATGAACGCGCTGATGCGCGAAATGGAGGCCACGCCCCATTCCGGCCAGTGCAACCACGGCCGCCCCACCTATGTGGAGCTCAAGCTCAAGGATATCGAGCGGCTATTCGGGCGGCGGTGACTTTCGCCGACGCGGGGCCTTGGCCTTCGCGTTGTCGATTGCCCGAACGAGATTGTCCGCCTCGATCGCCGCGAGACGCAGATACATGGCGACGCTATCGGCGCCCGCCAGATCGGCGTCCTTTTCGAGGTAGCGGATCGTCTCATAGAGTGCCCGGAGCGATTCACGCCCTGTCATTGCCCAGCCTTGTACGTTCAAAATGGTTGCCCAATCGATAATGCGATCCAGCGTACTGCAACTTCCGGCAACCAACAACGCTGGTAGGGGTCTCAGGTTTCGTATTGGGTACAAATTATCCGGGTGGCGCCGTAGCGGCGGTCGTCGACTTCCCGAAAACCCTCTGGAAAGGCCGGATTCTCCTCCGCCGGCAGTTCGATGACCACCAACGCGCCATCGGCGAGCCAGCCGCCGCCAGCCGCGGCGGCGAGCGCCGGGACGATCAGCGACTTGCCATAGGGCGCGTCGAGGAAGGCAAGGGTCGCGGCCAGGCGCCGCGGCGGCAGGCGCGTCGCGTCGGCGCGGACGATGTCGCACAGGGCCTCGGCCTTGAGCGCCGTCACGTTGGCGCGCACCAGCGCCAGCGAGCGAGGATCCTGGTCGACGAAGACCGCGCGGGCCGCGCCGCGCGACAGGGCCTCCAGCCCCAGCGCGCCGGTGCCGGCGAACAGGTCGAGCACCACGGCGCCGTCCAGCACCGGCGGATTGCGATGCGCCAGGATGTTGAACAGGGATTCGCGGACCCGGTCCGTGGTCGGCCGCACCTTGTCGTCGGCCGGCGCCGCCAGCCGGAGCCCGCGATACCGGCCGCCGACTATTCTCATGCTACTTGGCCTTGAGCTGATACGCCGCGCCGAGCTGGGTGCGCAGCACGGGCCGGGTCACCTCGCGCACCTCGCCGCGCTCGAGGGCGCCGAGCTGGAACGGGCCGTAGGCGACGCGGATCAGCCGGCTGACCTGCAGGCCGGCATGCTCCAGCAGCTTGCGGACCTCGCGGTTCTTGCCTTCGCGGATGCCGACGGCGATCCAGGTGTTCGACGCCTTGCGGCTTTCCACCTCGACGTCGGCTGGCGCGTATTTGATGCCGTCGACCACAACGCCCTTGCGCAGTTGCTCCAGCCGCTTCTCGTCGGGCTCGCCCCAGGCGCGGGCGCGGTACTTGCGCTTCCAGCCGGTCTTGGGGCTCTCCAGGTGCCGCGCCAGTTCGCCGTCATTGGTCAGCAGCAGCAGCCCTTCCGAGTTGATATCGAGCCGGCCGATGGAGATAACCCGGGGCAATTCCTTGGGCAGGTTCTCGAACACCGTGTTGCGGCCCTTGGGATCGCTGTGGGTCGTCAGCAGCCCCGGCGGCTTGTGGTAAAGCCACAGCCGCGTCGACTCGGCCGCGCCGATGGGCTTGCCATCGACGGTAATGACCTGTCCCGGCGTGACGTTGAGCGCGGGGCTGTGCAGCGTCTTGCCGTCGACCGCGACGCGCCCGGCCTCGATCATCGCCTCGGCCCCGCGCCGAGAGGCGACGCCCGCCCGCGCCAGCACCTTGGCGATCCGCTCGCCGTCCTTGGTCTCACCGGTCTTTTCGCTCATGCCGCGCACCATAGTGCGGATCGGCTGCCGGGGAAATCAGCTTTCCCGCAGATCAAGCGTCATGAACAGGCTGTTGGGATCGGCCGCGCCAAAGGCCGGGCCGTCCACGAACCCAAGGATCTGAAGGGCATGCGACAATAACATCGCTGCTGCCCGCAGCCGTCCCCGTCGCTCAAGGGGCGCGATGGTCACGATGGCCGCGTCAACCCGAGACCCTGGCGTTGAAATCCTCGATCGCGCTGGCGGACATATCCGAGTCCAGCATGGCTTCCAGCACCTGCGGCGGCACCGTCAGGTCCTGGCTGTAAGGCATGCCACGCTCGACCGTGTCCAGGTCCGGGAAGCTGGCCAGCAGCAGCGTGCCGCCTGCCGCGCCGATCACGTCGGCGATGGCCTGCATGGGCGCCTGCCACTGTTCGTGCTGCTTGCGCATGCGGCCCAGATAGACGGCGACGCCGTCGGCGCCGGCCTTCATGGCCAGGTAAGCCTGCGCGGCGGTGAACACGGCGGTCACCAGGGTCTTGCAGCCCAGCCGGTGCAGCACGGGGCAGCAGGACAGCGCGTCGCGGGTGGGCGGCAGCTTGATCCAGAGTCGCTTGGCCGCGGGATCGCGGACAGCATGCAGATAGGCTTCCGCCTGCGCCATGATCTGGCGCGGCGCGCCGATTCCCTGGAGCATGAAATCCGTGACCGTCTCGGTCTCGTTGGCGATGCCGCACAGCTCGACGCCCGCTGCGAGGTACTCCCGCGCCGACAAGCTCTCGACGCCGGCGGAACGCGCCATCAGCATTGGATTGGTGGTAAAGCCGGACACACCGGGAAACCTGGCCCACCGGGCAATGGCATGCCGGTCTGCCGTATCAACGAGCAGCATGAAACCCCCTTGGCGCAATTCGGCGCCGACCGCCCACCGGCGATCGTCGCCTTGTCTCGCTTTCACGCCAGAACCCTAGCGGATTCGCCGCCGCGCGGGTAGAGGATCGTTACGCATCGGAGACAAACGGGAACGCTCGACCGACCGGGGCATCCACCCGCGCCTGAAGCCGCTGCTTGACGCTTCCGGCCGCTTTGCCCATGGTCCCGGCCATGCGCAACCCCTTCATGCAGATGGCGCTGGAAGAAGCCGCGGACGCCGCCGCGCGCGGCGAAGTGCCCGTGGGCGCGGTGCTCGTCGGACCGGGCGGCGCGGTGCTGGCGCGGGATGGCAATCGCATCGTCGAACTGCGCGACCCGACCGCCCACGCCGAGCTGCAGGTGATCCGCGCCGGAGCAAAAGCGCTCGGCAGCGAACGGCTGACCGGGTGCGACCTCTACGTGACCCTGGAGCCGTGCCCGATGTGCGCGCAGGCCATGGCGTTCGCGCGTATCCGCCGGGTGTATTACGGCGCGGCCGATCCCAAGGGCGGCGGCGTCGACCACGGGCCGCGCATCTTCGGCCAGCCTACCTGCCACCACGCACCCGAGGTTTATGGCGGCATCGGCGAGGGCGACGCCGCCCGCCTGCTGAAGGATTTCTTCGCCGCGCGGCGCTGATACGGCAAAGCGATTCCGCTTTCCGCCAATCCCCTCTAAGATTTGCCGCCATGGACCTGTCCCGCACCATCCGCGACATCGAGGCCTGGCTCGGCCAGGCCGTGGACTGGACGGTCGCGCATGTGCTGACGCTGGCGACGCTGGGCCAGCTGCTCGCCATCGCCCTTACCTTCCTCATCGCCCGGCTGCTTGCCCGGCCGCTCAAGCGGTGGATCGCGGCCAAGCCGATGCAGGCAGCCGCCGCCGAGCGCACCCGCGGCGTCATGCTGCTGCTGGTCACGCCGGCGATCTGGCTGGTGTTGCAGTTCATCCTGCTGCAGCTCGCCAAGGAACTTCGGCTGGACACCGTGCCGCTCAGGATCAGCGTCAACCTGCTGGCCGCCTGGCTGCTGATCCGCCTGTTCACCGCGCCGGTGCGCAACCCGGTGATGGCGCGGCTGATCGCCGTCGTGGCCTGGAGCGTGGCCGCGCTCAACATCCTGGGCATCCTCGACCAGACCATGATCCTGCTGGAGCACGCGGCGATCCCCATGGGCAAGGGCAAGGTGCTGTCGCTGCGCAGCGTGCTGATCGCGGTGCTCGCCCTGGTAATCTTCGTCTGGGCGGCGCTGATCGCGTCGCAGTTCGTCGAGCAGCGGCTGTCGCGGTCGCAGAGCTTCACGCCGTCGGCGCGCCTGCTGCTGACCAAGATCGCCCGCTTCCTGCTGGTCGCCGTCGCCATCGTCGTCGGCCTCGGCACGGCCGGCCTCGACCTGACCATCTTCGCCTTTTTCGGCGGCGCGCTCGCGGTCGCCATCGGTTTCGGCCTGCAGCGGGTGACGTCGAACCTGTTCAGCGGCTTCATCCTGCTGATGGACCGGTCGATCAAGCCGGGCGACGTCATCGAGATCCAGGGCACCTATGGCTGGATCAACAAGCTGGCGACCCGCTACACCTCGGTGATCACCCGCGACGGCACCGAGCACCTGATCCCCAACGAGGATATGATCACCCAGCCGGTGGTCAACTGGTCCCACTCCAACCGGCTGGTGCGCCAGCACGTGAAGGTGCCGGTCAGCTACGACAGCGACATCAACCTGGCGCGCCAGCTCTGCGTCGAGTCCGCCAGGGAGACCGAGCGGGTGCTGGAGACGCCGGCGCCGCTGTGCATGCTGCTCGACTTCGGCGACAGCGCCGTAGTGCTGGAGCTGCGGTTCTGGATCGAGGACCCGCAGAACGGCGTCACCAACGTGCAGAGCGCGGTGCGGCTGAAGATCTGGGACAAGTTCCACGCCTCGGGGATCCAGTTCCCGTTCAACCAGCACGATGTCCATGTGGTCGACGCGCCGGGGCTCAAGGGCCTGTTTCGTGACGAGACGTGACCGTTGAGCCTGTTGCGGACCCTGATGATCGCAGCGCTGATCGTGGCCGCCGCCTATGCGGGCATCCTGGGATGGCGCGCGCTGCAGCGGCCTGAAAGCCGGCTGGAGGCGGCCGAGTGCTGGTTCGCCGTCCCCGCGTCGCGTGTGGTGGAGTGCTACCGCTTCGCCGCGCCGGAAAGCCGCGGCACGCCGAGCAACCGCAGCGTCCGGTTCCCCGTGGTCATCTTCCGCAGCCCGTCGACGCCGCTGGACGAGCCGCCCCTGCTGCATCTGATGGGCGGCCCGGGCCAGCCGGCGGGCATCGAGACCGACGGCCAGATCAAGGGCTGGGTAGGGTTCCTCGACGAGGCCGAATGGGCGCGCGACCGCGACCACGTGGTGGTCGATGTCCGGGGAGTGGGCGGACTGGCGGAGCCCATGCTGCGCTGCCCGGTGCTGAGCGACGTGGAATGGATGCTGTCGCTCGACAAGCTGAAGGACGAGCCCGGCGCCCAGGAGGCGGAAGTGCGCCGGCAGGTCGAGGATTGCCGCGCCGGCTTCGCCAAGGCGGGCATCGACCTGGCGGCCTATGACACGGCGGCGACGGCGGCCGACATGATCGACCTGCGGCGCGCGCTCGGGCTGAAATCCTGGTCGATCTACGCCGTCTCCTACGGCACCCGGCTGGCGCTGGAGCTGATGCGGCGCGATCGGGAAGGCGTGCATGCGGCGGTGCTGGATTCGCTGATCCCGCCCGACGTGCCCTCCATCGTCAGCCTGTTGCCCAACCTGCAGAAATCGCTCGACCTGCTCTATGCCGACTGCGCCGCCCAGCGCCAGTGCGCGGGCGCCTATCCGGACCTCGCCGGCGACATGAAGACGGCGGTCGAGCGGCTGCGCGCCGCGCCGGTGATGCTGACGCTGAAGCAGCCTGACGGCCCGAAGGTGCTGAAGGTGCCGCTGACCGACGCGCTCTACCTGCAGATCGTCGAATACATGCTGGTCTCGGGCACCTGGGTGCCGTTCCTGCCCGGGGTAATCAACGACGCCGCCGCGGGCGGCACCAAACTGTTGTCGCATGTCGCCACGAGATTTCTGTTCAGCGCCTACTGGCACACCGACGCCAACGCGCTGCTGCTGTCGACGCTGTGCCGCGAGGAAGTGCCGTTCAACACCGAGGCCGCGCTGAAGACCGCGCTCGACGCCCATCCGCTGCTGCGCGGCATGGAGCCGGACGCCCTGTTGCGGGTGAGCTGCACCGTCTGGCCGGTGGGCAAGGCGCCCGCCGCGTTCCGCAAGACGGTGTCGAGCGACGTGCCGGCGCTGCTGATCAATGGCGCATACGACACCAGGACGCCGCCCGCTTTCGCCGAAGGCGCCGCCGCCGGCCTGACGCGCGCCTACCGCATCGTGCTGCGCAACCGGGGCCATTCGCCCAGCCCGGTCAGCCCCTGCGCCAAGGCGGCCATCGACGCGTTCCTCGACGATCCGGCGAGTCCGGCGCCGCCGGCGTGCCTGCAGGACCAGAAGCCGCCCCGGTTCATGACCAGGGGCGGTCCCGCCGACCGCATCCAGCGGCTGTAGGCGCGGTCAGGGCGCGGCGTTCCACAGCGCGTACACAAGATCGTCGGGAGCGCGCGCGCCGCGCAGCTTCAGGCTGGCGAAAACGCCCTTGTCCCATTGTGCCGTGGTCGGGCGGTTGACGTTCCAGTCCAGCACGAAGGCGCGGCCGGACAGCTTCCAGACGCCGTCGCGCCGTTCGAAACGGTCGAGGAAGCGGCCGCCGATCATCCGGTCGGTCAGGCCGGACTTGCGCTCCAGCACCTCGATGCGCGCCACCTGGGTCTCGCCGACCGCCCGGTCGCCGGTGATCTGGTAATAGTCCGTGCCGATCAGGTGGGTGAGGCGCTGGAAATGGTCGCGCACCCCGGCCCAGTAGTCGCAGAAGCCCTCGAACCCGCCGGAATACTCGCCGTAGGACACCTTGGCGTCCGGATGCCACAGGCTGTGCATCAGCGCATCGTCGGCACGGTCGGCGGCGCGGCAATAGGCGGTGTTGAGCTCGTGCAGCGCCTGCTTCGACACCGCCTTGTCGATGGCGGCTGCCCGATCGGCCACCGGCGGCGCGGCCGCGGCTTTGCCGGCGTGCCGGGCCGCCCATTCGGCCAGCATCCGGGTCGGCGGATCCTTGTCCCGGCGCCCGCCGAGCAGCAGGCCCACATATTGCGGGCGCGTCATGTCCATGGACCACGGCAGGTTGATGTTCCAGTCGAGAACGAAAGTACGGTGCGCGATCTTCCAGGCGCCGCCGCGCCGCTCCAGCGTGTCCAGGTAGCGGCCACCCATCAGCCGCTGCATGCGGCCGCCCTCGTCCTCCTCGTCGCGGTAGCCCAGGCCGTAGCTCTCGGCGACGGCTTTCTCGCCATCCACCTTGATCCACACGTTCGAAGTGCGGTGGGTGGTGGGCGGCCGGTCGAGCGGCGCGCCG